>JAJYAR010000522.1 GCA_021779435.1 bacterium | reverse complement strand
ATGGCGCGAGGCTACTCGCATGGCCTTCGGCCGCCACGAAGTCGGCCACTGGAGCATCGTGCCCGACGGCGCGGACGATCCATTCCTGCTCGAGGAGCTGCGCACCAAAGTGCTGCCCACGCGCGGAATCACGGCATCGGCCGATGAAATTCTGGTCGCACTCACCGCCCGCCAGGCACTGCATCTGATTGCCGAGCTGCTCGTTCAACGGGGCACGCCGGTGTACTGCCAGGAATCGGATGCATCGCTCCTGCATCGCATACGCGAACGGCAGGCGCAGTTGCTCCCAGCCGATGCATTGTCTCGACCGCTGCCCGAGGGCACGGTGCTGTTCAGCTGCCCGGTTCGGGCCTTCCCGAGCGGAACGCCCGCCCAACCCGTCCACGCCCTCGACGATACGGGAGTCCTCGTCGAGCACGACGTGCCGCCGGACCTGCTCGATGAGCCCGCCCGATTTCCCTCACGCAGCTGCGAGCCGGGCGGCTCCGTGATTTCCGTGATGAGCCTGTCCGCCGTCGCCAGCGCCGGACTGCCTCTGGCGCTGATCGTAGCCGACCCGTCCGTCATCCGCAGACTGCGCCACCTGCGCCATCACCTCGGGCTCCTCGTCCCGATTGCGCAGCAGCGCGCCTGGGGACATTTCGTCGGACTCGGTCATTACGCCGCGGTGCTCGCGCGGACATCGAAAATCCTTCAGGAACGACGCATGGAGCTGCGTGATGCGCTCAATTACTACATGCGCAAGAGCGTCGTGATCGAGGCAGCCCCGGGCACCAGCGCGTATTGGGTGCGGGGCGCAAACGGCCTTGATGCTCGGGAGTTCGTTGCCAAAGCCGCCGCACGCGGAATCCTCATCGAGCCGGGCCCGGCCGCGCTCGGCAATGTCTTTCGCGTCGGGGTGACCGGTATTGAAACCGCACGCGTGCGCCCCGGGGTGAAGCTACTCGCCAGCCTGCTGCGGCGCGAGCCGGCGCAGATGCCGCGCAGCTTGAGCGAAGACACGATTGCGCCCTTGTCGAGCGCCGAGTTGCACCGGCGAATGACCGGAGCGGTGTTGCTCTACACCACCGTTTACGGTGATCCGTGCACGATCGAAGTGCACGCCGATGGCACTCTCATCGGTCGCGCCGGACATCACGATGAGGATTGCGATCGCGGCCGCTGGTGGATCGAAGGAGACCGCTGGTATCGCCAGTGGTACAACTGGGTGTACGGCGAACTGAGCGGATTTCGCATCGTCGTCGAGGGCGAACAAATGCGCTGGTATGGCAGCGACGGACTGCTGGCCGATACCGCCGTGATCGCAGACGGCCCGGCGCAAGCCTCAGGCGCCATTGCCGCCTGAGGCGCGAGCCGGCGCGGCTGGATCTATTGGCTTTGCGCACCTGGCACCACCACCCCGTGGCGGCCTCGCTAAGGTCGTGACTTTCCAACCTGGAGATCGGGAATGCGCACATTTGGGATTGCCGGACTGCAGTTGCCGCTCGCTGAGGGCGACAACCTCGAGTACATCGGCGCGGAGATCGCCGCCGTCTGTGCGCGCCTGCCGTGGGTGCAGATGGTGGTGATCGGTGAGTTGGCGAGCTTCGGCGCATCGTTGACTTACGCACAGCCCCTGCCCGGTCCGGCCGAGGAGCGGCTGCGGACCATCGCCCGCCAACAGAAAATATGGCTGCTCCCCGGCAGTCTATACGAACGTTGCGGCAATCACGTCTTCAACACCGCGCCGGTGATCGCGCCGGACGGCAGCGTCGTGACGCGCTGCCGAAAGCTCTTTCCATTTCTGCCCTACGAGCGCGGCGTCGAACCGGGCGACGAGTTGTGCGTCTTCGACATTCCGCAGGTTGGGCGATTCGGCGTGTCGATCTGCTATGACATGTGGTTCCCGGAAACGACCCGGTCCCTATGTTGGTTGGGTGCGGAGGTGATCTTGCATCCGACCATGACCAATACCGTGGATCGCGACACGGAACTGGCGATCGCACGCGCCAGCGCCGCCATCAATCAATGCTACTTCCTCGACGTCTGCGTCGCCGGTTCGCTCGGCAACGGTCGCTCGATCGCCTGCGGGCCGGGGGGCGAGGTTCTGTACCAGGCCGGTATGGGACGCGACGTCTGGGCACTCGAGCTCGACCTCGATCAGGTTCAGCGCACGCGGGAGACCGGCTGGAATCGACTGGGACAGACCTTGAAGAGCTTCCGCGACAGTCGCATCGCCTTCCCCGCCTATCAGGCCGGTGTCGCCCCGTCCCCTGCGCTCGATCGCTACGGCGCGCTGCGCACGCCCTCCAGCCGCGAAATCGATTGATCGACAGCGACAGGAAACTGGACCCAGATTGCATGGGCATCTGGACCCACGAGGGCGCGCGCGCTGTCCTCACAATCGCCTGACGCACAACACATGACTTCCGGGGGGAAGATGCAAAGATCAATCCTGATGGCAGCCTGCCTGTCGGCCCTGCTGCCTGCATTCTGTGCCGCGGCCACACCGGCCGGCCAGCCCGCCGGCGCCTCGGCCGCGACGCAG
>JAJYAR010000521.1 GCA_021779435.1 bacterium | reverse complement strand
GCCATCTGCCGTACGATGGGGTGCGGCGCGCGCTGATGCTGAACTGGATGACCGATGTCGGCGCGGCCCGGCGCGAGACGCTGCGGCACGCCATCTCCGCCACCGCCAAGCGCATCAAGTCCGTGGTGGGCGCGTGACCGGGATAGGGCCGAACCTGCCGGTGCACCTGCGCGCGGCGCTCGCCGCGGGGCGACAAGGCGAGGTGCCGTTTCGCCACTGGAGCCTCGCGGACGTGCTGCCGCCGGAGACCTGCGGCGCGATACGGGCGCTGCCGTTCAATATTCCGGACATGGGCGGCATCGCCGGGCGCCGGGAATCGATCAACGCGCAGCGTAGCTTCTTCGGCGTCGAACAGCGCGGCCAATTCCCGGTCTGCGACGCGCTCGCGCACGCCTTGCAGGCGCCGGCCACCATCGCGCTGCTGCAACGCCTGTGCGGCACCGTGCTGGCCGGCGCGTCGCTCCGCATCGAATACTGCCAGGACACCGACGGGTTCTGGCTGGAGCCGCACACCGATATCGGCGCCAAGCTGTTCACCATGCTGATCTACCTGTCCGACGGGCCGGAGGCCGCGACCTGGGGCACCGACCTGCTCGACACGGCGGGCGACGTCGTTGCCCGTTCGCCCGGCACGTTCGACTCGGGGCTGATCTTCGTTCCAGCGGAAGACACCTGGCACGGTTTCGCGCGCCGCCGAATCGACGGAGTGCGGCGGACGCTGATCGTGAATTACGTCCGGCCCGAGTGGCGGGCGCGGCATGAACTGTGCTTCCCGGACATCCCGGTGGCGTAGGCAAGGCCGGGGCCGGTTTCCCTAGGCTCGCCAGGCCATGCCTTGAGCGGGTCCAGGGCAGAGCTTGGCCCTGCGTCCCGCTAGCTTGCGGCCGCGAGCGGGGCGACCTGCTTCCACAGCATGTCGCCCTCTGGTTGCAAGCCTGCCGCGCGAAGGCCGGCGGCCACGGAGTGCGCATGGTCGCGGACCAGCGCGCGGATCGCGGCGCAGCCCAGCCGTTGCGCCAGGCTGTCCATCTCGTGCGCCAGTGCCAGCACCACGGGCGCGGGGTCCAGCACATCCACCGCCACGAAATACTCAGTCGCCAGGATCGTGCCCTGCGCCAGATCCGTCTCCCGCCGGTACAGAAACAGCCCGCAGGGCAGCGGACGCGGGATGCGCCGGACCGCGACGATGCCGACCTGCGCCGCCCGGCGCGGGTTGGTCAGCGGACGCGCGAAACTCACCCATGCTTTCAGCGTAAGGCTCGGCACGGCTTCGCGGACCAGCGGATAGACTGCCCGCACTTGGTCCGGCGTGACGATGTGAGAGGTAAAGCCCAACATTCCAATTGTTTCCCGCCGAGGGCTCCCTACAGACGGCGAGTGTGCACGGGGCGTGTCTGGGCCTGCGTTGACGCAGATCAACCGAGAAAGAAAGGGTTCCCGCAGCCAACACAGTTCGATACACTCAATCACCCGTGGACGTTCGCGGGATGCCACGGTGGGTCAGGGAATGACGACTTTTCGCGCGCGGCCTGTGGTCGTCGAGATGAATCACCTCCCCGACCCGTGCGCCCATTGCGGCGCGCGTCCGTACAGCGTTTGCAGCGCGATCGAAGACCAGGACCTCGCCCGGCTCGCGGCGCTCGCGCACCCCTTCACGATCGAGGCCGGGCGCTCGTTCATCGACGAGGGCGATCCGGCGGAGAATTTCTACAACGTCACCAGCGGGACCGCGAAGCTGTTCAAGCTGCTGCCCGACGGGCGGCGGCAGATCACGGGGTTCGCCGGCGCGGGGCATTTCCTCGGCCTCGCGGTGTCGCGTACCTATTCCTTCGGGGCCGAGGCGGTGGAGACGATGCGGATTTGCCGCTTCTCCCGCCCCAAGCTGCGCGTGTTGCTGGAGGATTTCCCCGCCCTGGAGCGCAGGCTGCTGGAAGCGGCGTCGAACGAACTCGTGGCGGCCCAGGAACAAATGCTGCTGCTCGGCCGCAAGACGGCGCGCGAACGGCTGGCGAGTTTCCTGATCTCGCGTGCCGAGGGACAGGTCATGGTGCCGGCGGGCTGCTCCCACGGCGGCCGCGCCAACGCGATCTCGCTGCCGATGACCCGTACCGACATCGCCGATTATCTCGGGCTGACCATCGAGACCGTCAGCCGCACGCTCACCCGGCTGCGGGCCGAGCGGCTGATCGAGATCCCGACGCCGTCCGAGATCATGCTGCGCGACGTACACGCGCTGGAAAGCCTCGCCTCCGGCCTGAACTGAGGCGCCGGCCCCGTCAGTCCCGCGACCTGGCCAGGGCCGCCACCCCCCGCGCATGCGCATAGATCATGGCGACGGCGGCGCTCGCGAGGCGCGCGCGCACCGAATCGGCTCGGCTGGTCAGCACGATCGGCACCCGCGCACCCAGCACGATGCCGGCGGCATCCGCGTTGGCCAGGAAGGTCAATTCCTTGGCCAGCATGTTCCCGGCCTCCATGTCCGGCACCAGCAGGATGTCCGCATCGCCCGCGACCGGCGAGACGATGCCCTT
>JAJYAR010000520.1 GCA_021779435.1 bacterium | reverse complement strand
ACTCGGCGCTTCTAATGCCGCCACCGTTACGCTTGCAGCCATTGCCGCAGGCGTCATGGGCGCGAGCGGCGAATCCAGCCCGGCCACCCGTCAACCCCGCGCTACGGAGCGCAACGACTCATGACCGCCGTCCAACTTGCTTCATCCCCCTGGGGACCGCTCCGCGTGTGCGACGCACACATCCACTTCCTAAGCCACCGCCTCACATCCATGCTCGCCGGCCAGGCGGGGAAGAGCTTCGAGGAAGCCGTCGCGACGCTGGGCTGGGAGACGCCGCCGGAAGACCCCGCCGTTCTCGCTGCCCGCTGGGCCGCCGAACTCGACCGTCATGGCGTCGAGCGCGCGGCGCTTATCGCCAGCATCCCCGGCGATGAGGGTTCCGTTGTCTGCGCGGCCGCCGCGCACCGGGAGCGCTTCCGCGGCTTCATGATGGTCAATCCGGCCGCGGATCGCGCCGCGGAAAATGCCGGCGCGGCGTTGGCGGGCGGCCAGATCCACGCGCTTTGTCTTTTCCCCGCGCTTCACGGCGTCCCGCTTTCGGACTCGCGAAGCATCACCCTTGTCGAAGCCGCCGCCGCTCAGTCAGCCGCCGTCTTCGTCCACTGTGGAGCGCTCAGCATCGGCTTCCGCGCCAAACTCGGCCTGCCCGGCGCCGCCGATATGACGCTGTCGAATCCTCTCGCTCTGCACCCACTCGCACAGCGCTTTCCGCGCGTCCCGTTCATCGTGCCGCACTTCGGCGCCGGCCTTCTGCGCGAGGCGCTCATGCTCGCAGACCTCTGCCCCAACGTGTATCTCGACACCTCCAGCAGCAATCGATGGATGCGATATGGAGGTTCGCACTGTGACCTGCGCGAAGTCTTCCGCCGCGCCCTCGAAGTCGCCGGTCCTCGACGCCTCCTCTTTGGTACGGACTCGTCCTTTTTCCCCCGCGGCTGGCATGCCTCGATCTTTGAAATCCAGTCGCGAGCGCTGTACGAAATCGGCGTCAACGCGGAAGACGCGGCCCGCATCTTCTCCGGCAACTTCGACACCCTTTTCCCGGTGCGCTGACGTATCCCCGAAAGCTACCCCCCGTCGGTGGCATGGGTTACGATGCCGGGCGAGAGCATCGGCGGATTCGCTTCACCAATCAGGTAGGCACATCAGGCCATTAAGTCACCCGGATATGCAGATCTTGATGAGGTGGAAACCAGCCTCCCGGCCGACCTCCCGGCTGGCTGAGTACGTATCGCCGGTGCAACCGGTCCCGCGGACGGTTGTTCTTGAGCCGGGCTTCGCCGAGACGAGGCGCGTGAAAGTGTTTGGACAGGGTTGGGACGAGTCCGCTGCCCGCGGCAGGCCCGCTGTGATCGCCGCTCCGGCCGCCGATCTGATCCGGCTGGCGCGGCGCTGGGATTCCGAATGGGAGCGTCCTACGCACTCGCTCGTAATCCTGAGCCGGGTGGACACGGGACTGACTACGGTTGAGGAGCGGGACCTGCTGTGGGACGCATTCGGTCTCCCGGTGTTCGAGCAGGTGCTTGACGCCTCGAATCGTCTGCTCGCCTACGAGTGCGACGCCCATGACGGCCTCCATGTCCTGCGAGCCGGCGTGAGCCTCAGCGGCTGCTTCCCGGCAAATTCTGAGTGTGGGTGCGGCGATCCCGCGCCCCGTCTTCTCCGGCCGCCGGCGCCGGTGTACGCTATGGCCCACCGCGCCGGGGAGGATTTCGCGCGACAATAAGCTCACGGATGTCTCGTTCGCGGTTTTATCTGTGGCTAGGGTTGGTAACTCTTCTCGGAAGGCTTCCCGGATCCAGGCTCGCGGCCCAGGAACAGGTTCCGGCGCGGTTGCCGTCGCTCCGCGATTTCAGTAACTCGCTCGAAGCGCTTTCCGGCCGCGTCCGCCAATCGGTGGTGCAGGTTTTCTCGATCGGCTACGCCCCGGTAGAAGTGTCCCCTGACAGCGACTCGAGCGATCCGGTCGTCTCCAAGCAACATAGCAGCGGGAGCGGAATCGTTCTCTCCTCGGACGGTTACCTTGTTACGAACGCTCACGTGGTTCAGGGCGCGCGCCGCATTCAGGTGAGGCTTCCGGCCCCGGCTTCGGGAAGCGGCGTGCCCGTTCCGCAGACTAAGATCGACGCCAAACTCGTCGGCATCGATCACGAAACCGACATCGCCGTGCTCAAAGTGGAGCGCAGCGGGTTGCAGCCGCTCGAATTCGGCAACTCCGACGACTTGCGGCAAGGGCAGGTCGTGCTGGCCTTCGGCAATCCGTTTGGCCTGGAAGGATCGGTGACGCTGGGGATCATCAGTTCGGTGGCGCGCCAGATCCGCCCCGACGACACGACGGTCTACATCCAAACCGACGCGCCCATCAACCCCGGCAACAGCGGAGGTCCGCTGGTGGACGACGCAGGGCATCTCATCGGGGTGAACACCCTGATTCTGTCGCAGTCCGGCGGAAGCGAAGGGATCGGTTTCGCGATTCCCAGCAACCTCGTACAGGCCGTCTATGGTCAGATCCGGAAGAACGGCCATGTGCACCGGGG
>JAJYAR010000519.1 GCA_021779435.1 bacterium | reverse complement strand
AGGACAACGAGCAGGATGTTCGCGACGCGCACGTTTCGCTCGCCCCGGCCGAGCCTCTGCGCCTCCGCGTCTTTCTGGATCGCTCGATCGTCGAGGTTTTCGCCAATGATCGTGTCGTGATGACGTCGCGCATCTATCCGGCCGCCGACTGCGCCGGCTTCGAGGTGATCAACCCCTCTTCGCTCCGCCGCTTCCGGGCCTGGCCGATGCGCTCGGCTGCTTAGGTTCTCCAGTTACACGGCGCACAACGGAACCGCGCGGCTGACGCCGCTCGCGGTCCTGTGCGGTTAGAGATCGAACCGGATTCCCTGCGCCAGAGGCAGTCCGCCGGACCAGTTCACCGTCACCGTCTGCCGGCGCATGTACGCCTTCCACGCATCCGATCCGGATTCGCGGCCGCCGCCGGTTTCCTTCTCGCCGCCGAACGCACCGCCGATCTCCGCGCCGCTGGTGCCGATATTCACGTTGGCGATGCCGCAGTCGCTCCCGCGATGGCCGAGGAAAGTCTCCGCGGCGATGAGATTCGTGGTGAAGATGGCCGACGACAATCCCTGCGGCACGTCGTTGTGAGCTCCGATCGCCTCTTCGAGCGTGTCGAACTCGATCAGGTACAGGATCGGCGCGAAGGTTTCTTCGTGGGTGATGGGCATGGAAGCGGACGCGCGAACGAGCGCCGGCTCGACGAAGCATCCGCCGCGCGCCTGGCCCCCGCGCACGATCTCCGCGCCCTGCTCCCGCGCGGCAGCGAGCGCCCGCTGCATGGTACGCACCGCCTCTTCGTCAATCAACGGGCCGACGAGGGTCTGCTCGTCCAGCGGATCGCCGATGCGAAGTTGGCTATATGCCGCTTCCAGACGGCGGGTGAACTCCGCCGCGATGCCGCGTTGCAGGAACAGCCGGCGCGTCGTGGTGCAGCGCTGGCCCGCCGTCCCCGCGGCTCCGAACAGCACCGCGCGCAGCGCCAGGTCCAGATTCGCGTCGTTCATGACGACAATCGCGTTGTTCCCGCCCAACTCGAGCAGCGTTCGCCCAAGCCGTTTCCCTATCGTCTCGGCCACAATCCGCCCCATGCGCACCGACCCGGTCGCGCTCACCAGCGGCACCCGGCAGTCTTCCAGCAACCAGCGTCCGGCCACGGCGTCGGCGCCGGCCATGAGTTGGAACACGCCGAAAAATCCGTGCCGGTCCAGGACGCCCGCGCAGAGCTTCTGCACCGCCACCGCGCAGAGCGGCGTCTTGAGCGACGGCTTCCAGATGACGGTATCCCCGCAAACCGCCGCGATGAGCGCGTTCCAACTCCACACGGCAACCGGAAAGTTGAACGCCGTGATGACGCCCACCGGACCCAGTGGATGCCACTGCTCGTACATGCGGTGGCCGGGCCGCTCGCTGTGCATGGTCAGGCCGTAAAGCTGGCGGCTCAGCCCGGTGGCGAAGTCGGCGATGTCGATCATCTCCTGCACTTCGCCGCGTCCTTCGGCCAGAATCTTGCCCATCTCGAGCGTCACCAGCGCGCCGAGCGCGTCCTTGTGCCGCCGGAGTTCATCGCCGATCTCGCGGACAATCGCGCCGCGCCGCGGAGCGGGTTCCCTGTGCCAGCGGTCGAAAGCCGCCTCGGACGCCTCCAGCGTGACTTCGCAGTCGGCCTCTGTCGCCAGTTGGACCCGCGCAATCACCTCGCCCGTAGCGGGGTTGCGCGATTCCAGCACCGGCCCCTTGGCCTTGACGGAAGAGCACCCCGAATTCAGCGGCTCGATGCCCAGCTCATGAAGCACCTTTTGCGTCATAGTTGCGCCAGACATGAAAATCCTTCCGGTCCCGTGGCGAAGCCTCGTCCGGCGTTCCCGGCCAGCCGCCGCATCGCTGCAGTACACTCTGTCTGAAATTCTGCCTCAAGCCAACGGGTAAAGCCGCGCAGCGCCGCGAGGCGAACCCCCTGCTCCCGCGTCGTGGCGCCGCACGCTTTCGTCGCGCGGATATGCAGCGGGTCGGCAACAATCGGAAACGACGTGTTCTCCAAAGCGATCTGTGTCAGGGCTTCCGGGTCGCACGGAAGAATTGGCGCGAGGGCGGCATAAACCTCGATCCCCGCCTCGCGCAAGGCCGCCATCGCCTCCAGCCGCTCTTGAAGCGGGGCACAGCGCGGCTCAAACAGTTTCCGCACGTCCTCGCGGTCCGTGGTCAGCGAGAAACTCACGCGAAGCCGAGTCCGCCGGGCCAACGCCCGCAGCGCGTCGAGATCGCGGACGATCAGCGGACCGCGGGTCTGCACGACAAACACCGCGGGCGGATTTGCGCAGAGCGCTTCGAGAATCGCCGGCATGAGCTTTGCGTCCGCTTCGGCCGGTTGATAGGGATCGACGAGCGGCGAGCAGTAGATCCGCTGCGCCGGCTGCAATTGGCGGCCAAGCAATGCGGCGGCATTTGCCTTCACGGTCGTGAACTGCCCCCAACGCTTCCAATCCTCCGGCTTCAGTCCGCCGTAGATGCGGAGTGTCGGCACGTAGCAGTAGGTGCAGCCGAAGGTGCAGTTGCGGGCGGG
>JAJYAR010000518.1 GCA_021779435.1 bacterium | reverse complement strand
AAGACCGCCGCACGGATCGAAGCCGCGGTCCGCTCGGCCGTCACCTCCGGCACCCGCACCGGCGACATCGCGTTTGGCCGCCCGTCCGTGGGGACGCGCGCCATGGCCGATGCGATCATCGCAAATCTGAAGTAAGGTTAACGCATCGCGGCCTGCCCCCGGGCTGTCGCAAATGAATTTGCTCCTACCGGCGGACGCCCGCCGCTCACCTGTAGGAGCAAATTCATTTGCGACAGCCTTGTCTCTACCTTCCGCCGGACTCAAAGGCGCCGAGGTCAGGAGCCTTGCCGGAGAACGGCCGTCCAACGTCCACGCCGCGATCGATCGCCGCGCTTCCCCGGGCCAGGTGAAGCAACGGCACGTCCGGCAGATCGCCGTTCGGTTTCCGCGGCTTCACCAGGTCGGCTTCGTCGAGTCCAAGAAAATCTGAGTCCGTCAGCTCGATCGGAAGATCGAAGGAGTTGTTCGATGCATCGCAGGCCGCCACGTCCATCTGCGTGACCTCGACACCGCCCGCATAGGCGAGATTGTTCCTCACCCGGTGCCCGCGGCCGGGAATGTCGGTGCGGTTGTCCTTCTCGCGGCCCAGCAGGTTGAAGTTCGCGTGGTTTCGCAACGCAGTGTTGTTGATGAAATCCACACCCGCAACGTGGTGGTTGGCGTAGAAGCCGTTCGCCTTGTTGCGCACCGCAACGCTTCCGACGACGACGTGCCGGGGAATGGGATTCGGCAGCCGCTCCACCGGCGTGGCGCCATAGCCGCCCGCCTTGAACCCGTTGCCGTCCGCGAGCGGTTTGAACTCAGGCGAGTAGCCGTTGTAGAACGACCAACAGTTCTCGGCGCGCCCCGCCTCACCGGAGTTGATGAAATCGAAACCGTCGTCGCTGTTGAACCAGGCGCGGCAGCCGCGAAACACGTTGTTCACGCTGCCCTTCGGCCCGTGATAGCCGAATCCGTCGGAGTTCCCGCCTTTTCCGTTCTCCGACACGCGATCGTAGTTCCGGTACGCATCGCAGTTCAGCACCAGGTTGTCGGAACCGTTCCCGATCCAGAAGCCGATGCCCATTCCGTCATGCGCGGCCAGCTGCTCGTACACGTTGTGACTGCCCTGATTGTCAAAGTTGATCGACTGCGTGTGCGTCAGGATGGTCACCTGAATCCCGACGACTTCGAAGCCCGTGAGATGAAGCCACGACCCTTCGACTCGGAACGCGGTGACGCGCCGGCCCGCCGGCTTCACCCGCGAGAGGTCGAAAACGGGCCGCTCGCCTTCATACGCCTGGTACCGGATCGGGCTGCCGGGCCTGCCGCTCTTGTCGAGAAATGTCACGCAGTCGTAGATTCCCACGCGCCGCGACACGTTCGCCTCGGTGAGGACGTAGGTGCCGCCGCGGAGAAACACAGTGTCTCCCGGCTCGGCCGCCTTCTGCGCGCGCTGCACCGTGGCAAACGGCGCCTCCAGCGTTCCCTCGGCTGAATCGCTGCCTGCCGGGGCAACGTAGTAGGTCGCCGCCCGGGAAGAGAGAAGTGACGAGGCAAGGAGCGTGATTGAAATCAGGATGCGTCGGCAGGTCATGGCAGCAGGATAGACGCAGCTGCGGGCCGCGGGATTCCCGAAACGCTCGCCAGGGAAACTGCGGGACGGCCACGTCAGTACATAAAAAAGGAGGCAGCGGAGTCGCTGCCTCCAAACCGTTCAGGCGCGACTCACTTCACCAGCGCCTGGTAGGTAAGCATCTTGACCTGCTGATTGAGCAGCGAATTACCGGCGGGCCGCAGCTGCGCCATCATGAACGCAACCAGCCGCTCCTTCGGGTCGACCATGTATTGGGGAAAGTAGGCACTGCCCCAGCCGTAGGCGCCTTCACTGCTCAGCTCGCCATAGTAGCCCAGGTCCTTGTTGACCCAGAAGCCCAGGCCGAACGCGTTCGCATCCTGGGTGTACTTGTCGCCGACGTGATTCTGGTGCATCAGTTCCACCGTCTTCGGGCTGAGCAGACGGACGCCGTCGAGTTCGCCGCCGTTGAGCAGCATCTGAAGCAGCCGGCCGTAGTCGTTCGCCGTGGAGAGAAGGCCGGCACCGCCCGAAAAACACTTCCTCGGTCCGTTGACATAGTCGCCCTGGTCGCCGACCACGAGCTTGCCGTTCTGCAGACCGTACACCTTCGCGAGCCGGTTCTCTTTCGCAGGGTCCAGGAAGAAGCACGAATCAACCATCTTGAGCGGCCCGAAAATCCGCTTCGCGAAGAACTGGTCGAGCGGCATGCCGGACACCACTTCGACCAGCCGACCGAGCACATCGGAGGAGAAGCCATACTGCCATTTCTCGCCCGGCTGGGCGTGCAGCGGGAGCTTCGCGAGCCGGTCCACCGCTTCGCCGATCGTCTCGTCGTGGTTCGCGAAGTACCAGTAATCGACATTCGCCTTCTTGTAGTCATCGACCTGATGATCCTGCCAGCAGCATCAGGCCGTTTCTTGACGACTTGCGCCTTGTTTTTTGACAATTGGTGCCAAGATAACTGGCCGAAACACCTGCCATCACTGCATTAC
>JAJYAR010000517.1 GCA_021779435.1 bacterium | reverse complement strand
AGCGCAGCCGCAACCTCTGCCTCTATCCCAACGTCTATCTGATGGACCAGTTCAGCTCCCAGATCCGCCACTATCGCCCGCTCTCGGTCGACAAGACCGAGGTCACCATCTACTGCATCGCGCCCAAGGGCGAGGCGCCGGCAGCGCGCGCCCACCGCATCCGACAGTACGAGGATTTCTTCAACGCCTCGGGCATGGCGACCCCTGACGATCTCGAGGAATTCCGTGCCTGCCAGATGTCCTATCTCGCTCATGCGGCGCGCTGGAACGACATGAGCCGCGGCGCCACCCATTGGATCAGCGGCGCCGACGAGGCCGCCCGCGCGATCGGCCTCGCTCCGCTGATGAGCGGTGTGCGCACCGAGGACGAAGGCCTGTTCGTCGTCCAGCACAAATACTGGCAGCAGGCGATGCGGCAGGCCCTCGCCGCCGCGCCCGCCGAGCAGAAGTGAGAGGAGTGATGGCGATGTCGCTCAGCCAGAACACCAGCCCCGCCACCGCGCTCTCCATCGAGGACGTGCGCCAGTTCCTCGCCCGCGAGGCCCGCCATCTCGATGACAAGCAATGGGACGAATGGCTCGCGCTCTACGCCGCCGACGTGGAGTTCTGGATGCCGTCATGGGACGACGAGGACCGGCTGACGGAGGATCCGCAGTCCGAAATTTCGCTGATCTGGTATGGCAACAAGGGCGGGCTCGAGGATCGCGTCTTTCGTATCCGCACCGACCGATCGAGCGCCACCAGCCTGCCCGAGCATCGGACCTCGCACAACATTTCCAACGTCGAGATCCTGGAGCAGGGTGCCGGCCTCTGCCAGGTCCGCTTCAACTGGGTGACCTTCAGCTATCGCTACAAGACGGTGGATACATATTTCGGCACCTCCTTCTACACCCTCGATACCAGCGGCGCGGCGCCGCTGATCCGGCGCAAGAAGGTGGTGCTGAAGAACGACTATATCCATCACGTCGTCGATATCTATCAGATCCGAAACGAATATTTCTAAGCCTGCGGCAGGGAAACTCTCCATGGCATACAGCATCGCGCTCAACTTCGAAGACGGTGTCACGCGCTTCATCGAAGGCCGCGAGGGCGAAACGGTGGCCGACGCCTCGTACCGTGTCGGCATCAACATTCCGCTAGACTGCCGCGACGGCGCCTGCGGCACCTGCAAATGCCGGGTCGAGCAGGGCAGCTATGACGGCGGCTCCTACATCGAGGACGCGCTCACCGGGGAGGAGGCCGCCGCCGGCTTCGCGCTCGCCTGCCAGATGCGGGCGAAATCCGACCTCGTGCTCGCGATCGCCGCCTCCTCGGAACTGTGCAAGACCCGTGGCCAGAGCTTCAAGGCGCGGCTGGAGCGGGTGGAGCGCCTGTCCGCGACGACGCTCGGCTTCACCCTGTCGGGTACCGGTCCGCTCGCCTTCCTGCCCGGCCAGTATGTCAACATCGAAGTGCCCGGCACCGACCAGAAGCGTTCCTATTCCTTCAGCTCGCCCCCCGGCACCGAGACCCTCTCGTTTCTCATCCGCGACATCCCGCGCGGCCGCATGAGCACCTATCTGCGGGACGAGGCCGAGCCCGGCGCGCCGATGGAGATCACCGGCCCCTCCGGCAGCTTCTATCTGCGCGAGATCCGCCGCCCGCTCCTCTTTCTCGCCGGCGGCACCGGGCTCGCGCCGTTCCTCTCCATGCTCGGGCGCATCGCCGCCACCACCACCGGCGGCTTTCCCGTCCATCTCGTGTTCGGCGTCACCAACGACGCCGATCTGGTCGAGATTCCCCGTCTCGAAGCCTTCGCCCGGACCATCCCCGGCTTCACCTTCGCCACCTGTGTCGCCGCCGCCGAAAGCGCCCACCCGCGCAAGGGCTACGTCACCGAGCATCTCGCGCCCGGGCATCTGCGCGGCGGCGAGGTGGATGTCTATCTCTGCGGTCCGCCGCCGATGGTCGAGGCGGTGCGGTCCTGGCTCGCGGCCACCGGCGTCGCGCCGGCCAATTTCTACTACGAGAAATTCTCGCCGAGCGGCGCAGTCACCGCCATCGGCGAATCCCACCCCGGCCAGGCCTGACGGCACCAGCGCAGGAGAGGCCCATGAACGATTTCGCCAACCGCTTCGCCGGCAAAGTGGCTCTCGTCACCGGGGCGGCGCAGGGCATCGGGCGCGAGGTGGCGCTGCGCCTCGCCCGCGAGGGCGGCGCGGTCGTGCTGGTCGATCGTGCGGGCCTCGTCCATGAGGTCGCTGCCGAAGCGGTGGCGGCGGGCGCGGGCGCGTGCGGGTTCGAGGCCGACCTCGAAACCTTTGCCGGCGCGTGCGCCGCGGTCGAGGCAGCGCGCGCGCGGTTCGGGCGCATCGACATCCTCGTCAACAACGTCGGCGGCACCATCTGGGCGCGGCCCTACGCCGCATATGCGCCGGCGCAGATCGAGGCCGAGATCCGCCGCTCGCTCTTTCCCACGCTCTGGTGCTGTCGCGCCGTCCTGCCCGTCATGCTCGCCGGCGGCGGCGGGACCATCGTCAATGTCTCCTCGGTGGCTACGCGGGGCATCAA
>JAJYAR010000516.1 GCA_021779435.1 bacterium | reverse complement strand
GCGGAACGATCGTCCGCGCGGTGTTGCGCAAGCAGCATCGGGCGACGAACTGGAAGGCGCAGGGCCTGGCGGGCTTCATTTCGGGGCAGAAGCCGGGACCGAAGACCCACGAGGTGCTGTTCGACCGCAGCGCGGATCGGGAGTACGAGGGGCAGACCGGCCTGATCGGCGGCGACGGCTTCCCGAACCATCGCAATACGCGGTTTACGGTCCTGCCGGGGCCGACGACGCTGGAAAACGGCCAGGACACCCTGCGCGTCGTGCTGGAGGGGCAGTCCGGCGGAGTGATGCTGCGCAAGACCTTCGTCTTCCGGCGGGGACATTACGACGTCAACGTGCAGCAAGAGGTCAAGAACGTCGGCGATAAGGCGGTAACGCCGTCCTTGTATCTGCAACTCGTTCGAGACAACGGTACTACTGGGGAAGAAGGGTCGTTCTACAAGACCTATACCGGTCCGGCGACCTATACCAACGAAGATCACTATCGCAAGATCCCGTTCAAGAAGATCGCCGAGAGCGACGTCACCCTGCCGCCGGCGGCGAAGGATGGGTGGGTGGCGATGGTGCAGCACTACTTCCTGACGGCATGGATTCCGCAAGGAAGCATGCAGCGGGAGTTCTATGTCCGCGCGCTGAGCGACCGGCTCTTTTCGGTGGGGACCATCTTTCCCTTGGGGACGATCGCCCCGGGGGCGAGCGTGACGCGGGACGCCATTCTCTATGTCGGCCCGCAGGATCATCGCGAACTCGCGGCGCTGGCGCCGGGCCTGGAGCGGGTGGAGGATTACGGCTGGCTCGATCCGATCGCCAAGCCGTTGTTCTGGTTGCTCAGCGCTCTGCATCGCGTGGTCGGGAACTGGGGCTGGGCGATCGTTGCGCTGACCATGCTGATCAAGCTGGCGTTCTATCCGCTGTCGGCAGCGGGGTACAAGTCGATGGCCAAGATGAAGGAGCTGGCCCCGCGCATGCAGCGGCTCAAGGAGCAGTGCGGCGAGGACAAGCAGAAGCTTCAGCTGGCAATGATGGAGCTCTACAAGCAGGAGAAGGTCAACCCGCTGGGCGGCTGCCTGCCGATCATGGTCCAGATTCCGGTGTTCATCGCGCTCTACTGGGTGCTCTTGGGGTCGGTCGAGATGCGCAACGCGCCCTGGATCCTGTGGATTCACGACCTGGCGACGCCGGACCCGTGGTTCGTGCTGCCGGCCATCATGATGGCGACGAGCTGGATCCAGTATCGCCTGCAGCCGACGCCGCCCGATCCGGTTCAGGCCCGGATGATGATGATCATGCCGTTCGCGTTCGGCGTGATGTTCTTTTTCTTCCCTTCCGGCCTGGTTTTGTACTACGTTCTCAATAACGGCCTGTCGATCCTGCAGCAGTGGCGGATCAACCAGGTGATTGCGCGGTCGAAGAAGGCGGCGGCCTGAGGCAGGCTGCCGATCCACCCCGGGGCCGGCCTGCCGTGGTCGGGTTCGGGGTGGATTCGATCCGGAATCCGGATGTTTCACGTGAAACATTGCGATGCATGGTTTCACGTGAAACATTCATGCCGTCCTCCTTTCCCGGGGAGGAGAAGCGCGCAACGGAAATTTGCGACGGGATTTTGCAAATAGAGCAGGCGGCGCATGGAGTACCCCACTCAGTTCGATGTTCTCGTCATCGGTGGCGGTCACGCCGGCACGGAGGCGGCCCTGGCGGCCGCCCGCATGGGCGCGCGCACGCTGCTGCTGACGCATAACATCGAGACCCTGGGTCAGATGTCCTGCAATCCGTCGATCGGCGGAATCGGCAAGGGACACCTGGTCAAGGAACTCGATGCGCTCGACGGCGCCATGGCGCGCGCCACCGACGAAGCCGGAATCCAGTTCCGCATCCTCAATCGATCCAAGGGTCCGGCGGTACAGGCGACGCGCGCGCAGGCGGACCGCGTGCTCTACAAGGCCGCGATTCGCCGCCGCCTCGAAAACCAGGCCGGCCTCCTGCTGTTCCAGCAAGCCGTCGACGACCTGCTGGTGGAGGGCGACCAGGTCGTGGGCGCGATCACCCAGGCCGGAATCCGCTATCGCGCCCGGACGGTCGTGTTGACCACCGGCACCTTTCTCAACGGCCTGATCCACATCGGCCTGGAGCGGCATTCGGGCGGGCGGGCCGGCGATCCGCCGTCGATCCGGCTGGCGGATCGGCTGCGCGAGCTCCGGCTGCCCCAGGGACGCCTGAAGACCGGAACGCCGCCGCGGATCGATGGCCGGACCATCGATTTCTCCGTGCTGGAAGAGCAGCCGGGCGACCGCGATCCCATGCCGGTGTTTTCCTTCCTCGGCGATGCCGCCGAGCACCCGGAGCAGCGCCCCTGCTGGGTCACTTATACCAACGCCCGCACGCACGAGCTCATCCGGGAGAATCTGGACCGCTCGCCGATGTACTCGGGCGTCATCGAAGGGGTGGGGCCGCGATACTGCCCGTCGATCGAGGACAAGATCCACCGCTTCGCCGCCAAGGATTCGCACCAGATCTTTCTCGAGCCCGAGGGACTGGCGACGCACGAGATCTACC
>JAJYAR010000515.1 GCA_021779435.1 bacterium | reverse complement strand
GAACTGATCAAGCTGCGGGCGTCCCAAATCAACGGCTGCGCTTTCTGCGTGCAATTCCATATCCTGCAGGGCGAGCACCTCGGCATTGCCGTCGACAAGCTCAACCTCGTCGTGGTGTGGCGCGAGGTGGCTTTGTTTTCGGCGCGGGAGCGTGCGGCGCTGGCATGGACCGAAGCGCTGACGCGGCTGACGGAGGGCGTGAGCGACGAGGTTTATGCGGAAGCGAGCGCCGAGTTTTCCGAAAAAGAACTGGCCTATCTCAGCTCCGCGATCGCCTCGATCAACGTCTGGAACAGGCTTGGCGTCGCCTATCGCTGGACCCCGCCGGCACGACACAACGCCGCACAGGCGGCGGCGTCATAAGGGTCCGTTTTCGCTGCCTTCCAGGGTGTCGGGATGAGCAGCATCTTCCGGCAGGGAATGGGCCATCGCGGGCGGAGCGGCGATTTCGGGCCCGATCTCGCGCCCGCGTCCGTGGATCAGGCGCTCATAGGCCGAGATCAGCGTGACGTAGGGATTGACCCAGAGCCAGCCGTCGCGCGTGAACACCTGCACGTCGAAATGAAGGTGGCGTGTGGTGCCATTGGGGTGATCCAGATAGTTCGACACCACGCCGATTTTTTCTCCCTCTTCGACACGGCGTCCGTTCAGAACGCCGTCGGCGTCCATGCTCGCCGGATTCATGTGCATGTAGCGAAAGCGCATGTGCTCGTTGCCGGTATTGATCTGCAAGGTCGCCGCCTGCTGCTTCAGGGAGCGGATCAGCACGCCATCGCGGACAGCGACGACGGCCTTCTGGTTGGGATTGCAGCGATCGGCGCCCTCATTATGCGGCGGACACGGCGCCGGACGGATATCCTGTCCCTGATGTCCGGAACCGCCGGGGCATTGTCCGACGCCGAAACTGCGGGCTTCGCAAAAATTATCCTGCCATGGATAGCTGGTGTATCCGCCAACCGACTCCTCGGGCGTCAGCGGCTTGTCGCTCGATCTGCGGCTGGCAAAGGATTGGGAGTGGGCGAAAGCCGGGGCCTTTTCCAGCGGAAACCGAATTTGCGCGTAGGCGGTGAAGTCGGCGTGGCCGCCCGGGTTGCGCGATGCACTCCGCGCGATGATATCCCCGCTTGGGCGATAGGTGAAATCGGAGGAGCGTTCCGCCGGCCGTTCGGCAATTCCCGCCGGGATATCCGTGCGCGGGCGCGAGGGTTGTCCGCCGGCGACACGTAATGCCTTGAGGAAGCGCTCGGCGACGGGGGTGGCCTCGCGGCAGGCGAGCCGCTGCGCGAGAGGAACGCTGTCGAGACACTGGATCGACACCACATAGGGAACGCCGAAACGGGTGAACGCGTATCGCAGATAACCCTCCCGGATAAAACGGCGAAGGTCGGGAAATTGCGCTGCCAGTGCCTTGACCGGTTCGCCCTTGCCGCCCAGCGGATCGCTGATGTCGTAGGTCAGGATCGAACCGGTGATCTGCACTTCGACGGGTTTGGCAAAGGTTCGCTGCGGCATGCCGTCGCCCGCACCGGGCTCCAGCGAAAACATCGCATCATAGCCGGCCGGGCCGGCGTCGAACAACTCGGCGGGACGGAAGTCGGCCTGATAGCGCGACACCGAAAGGCTGGCCGGTGCGCCGTTCAGCTGTGCGTCGAGAAATGCCGCGGTGTCGAATGGCAGCAGCACGGGCACCGCGCTTCGCCCGATACCGGTGAAGATCTGCGACGTCACCGCATTCAGTTGCACCAGCGCAGGCGTCGAACGCGGATCGAACGCAGGCAGCCGGCGTTGACCCGAAAACGTGAAGGCGGGCGCCACAGCCGGCTGGGTGTTGATCTCGGACCGCAGTTCGTCGAGAACGGCGCGCCATTCGACGCGGGCGACCGAAATGGCCGGGGTTCGGAATTCATCGGCGCTGACGCGCGCAGCGCCGGCGGTGAGCAGAAGAAAAGATGCCAGTAGATGCGTAGCGAACCGGAGCGTTTTGGTGCCCAATGCGTCGCCCTCCGGCGCCAGGCGTCCCCTGTCGCCTAGTCCTTTGCGCGCTCGACGTATGAGCCGTCCTCGGTCATGATCACAATCCGCGTTCCGGTGCCGATGTGCGGCGGGACCAGGGTGCGCACACCGTTTGAGAGGATCGCCGGCTTGTAGGACGACGACGCGGTCTGTCCCTTCGTCACCGGCTCGGTCTCGACCACCTCCAGCGTCGCGCGCTGCGGCATCTGAATGGCCACCGGAATGACGCCGTGAAGCGAAAGCTTGACGGTCATGTTTTCCTGCAAATAGGGCGCTGCCGTGCCGATCACGTCCTTCGGCACCTGGACCTGGTCGTAGGTGTCGGCGTTCATGAAGTGAAAGCCGTCGGCGTCTTCATAGAGATAGTTGAAGTTGTGATCCTCGATGGTCGCCTTCTCCACCTGGTCCGTGGTCTTGTAGCGCTCGGAAACCTTTACCCCGTCGCTGATTCGGCGCATTTCGATCTGGCTGACCGGAGTTCCCTTGCCGGGGTGGATGTTCTCGGCGGTCAGAACCACGTAAAGCTTGCCGTCTTGCTCGATGACGT
>JAJYAR010000054.1 GCA_021779435.1 bacterium | reverse complement strand
AACTGCTGACAAATCCCCTGTTCAACAAGGGGACGGCATTTACCGAGCGGGAGCGCGATGCTCTCGGTTTGAGAGGACTGCTTCCGCCGCGCGTGTTCACGCTCGAGGAGCAGGTCCAGCGTTCGCGCGCCGCGGTCCGCCGGAAGACAGACCCTCTCGAAAAGTACATTTACCTCGTCAATCTGCAGAACCGCAACGAGACGCTGTTCTACCGGGTTGTCACCGAGAACATCGAGGAGTTCGTGCCGATCATCTACACGCCGACGGTCGGCCAGGCGTGCCTCGAGTACGGTGCCATCTTCCGCCGCCCGCGCGGCCTGTTCATCAGCATCCGTGATCGCGGCCACGTCGCCGAGATCCTTCGCCAGTGGCCGCAGCAGGCCGCACGGCTGATCGTCGTGACCGACGGCGAGCGCATCCTTGGTCTTGGCGACCTTGGCGCGCTCGGCATGGGCATCCCCGTCGGCAAGCTGTCGCTCTACTGCGCCTGCGCCGGCGTGCACCCGAGTTACTGCCTCCCCATCACGCTCGATGTCGGCACCGACAACGACACGCTGCGCGAAGGCGCGGCGTACATCGGTATCAAGCAGAAGCGCACGCGGGGTCCCGAGTATGACGCCTTCATCGAGGAGTTCATCGCGGCCGTGAAGACCGTGTTCCCGAAGGCCCTCCTTCAGTGGGAGGACTTCGGCAACAGCAACGCCTTCCGCCTGCTTCGCAACAACCGCTCCCGGCTGCCCAGCTTCAACGATGACATCCAGGGCACCGCCGCCGTCGCGCTCGCGGGTGTCCTCGGTGCGCTCAAGCTCACCAAGGGCAAGCTGGCCGACCAGAAGATCCTCTTCCTTGGCGCTGGCGAGGCGGGCACCGGCATCGCGGACCTGTTCGTCGCGGCCGCCCGTGCCGAGGGCCTGAGCGAGGCCGACGCCCGGCGCCGCTGCTGGTTCGTGGATTCAAAGGGGCTCGTGGTGAAGAATCGCGGCGATCATCTTGCCGAGCACAAGGAGCCGTACGCGCACGACCACCCGTTCGTGCCGACGCTCGCCGAAGCGGTGAAGGTGCTGAAGCCCACCGCGCTCATCGGCGTGTCCGGGACGCCTTCGACCTTCACGAAGGAGATCGTCGAGAACATGGCCGCCATCAACCAGCGGCCGATCATCTTCGCGCTCTCGAATCCGACCTCGAAGGCCGAATGCACCGCGGAGGCTGCGTACACGTGGTCCGGCGGACGCGCGATCTTCGCAAGCGGCAGCCCCTTCCCGGCGGTCCAGCTCAACGGCCAGACCTTCCATCCGGGACAGGGTAACAACATCTACATCTTCCCCGGCGTCGGCATGGGCGCGCTCGCCTGCGAATCGCGCGAGGTCACCGACGAGATGTTCCTCGCCTCTGCCCGCGCACTCTCAGACCTCGTCAGGCCCGAGGATCTCGCGATCGGCCGCGTGTACCCGTCGCTCACCCGCGTGCGCGAGGTCTCGCTGAAGATCGCCACCGCGGTCGCAGAGCTTGCGTATGCGTCGGGACTCGCGGCCGTGCCGCGGCCCGCGAACATCGAGGAGTACATCCGCATCCGGATGTTCGAGCCGAAGTATCGCGAGTACGTCTGACGCCGACGGAGACTAACTTCGCCAACAGAAAGCCCGATGCGATTTCGCATCGGGCTTTTCTCTTTCATGGCCGGTCAGTGCGGCCGGAGTCGAGGCGGCGGCTGCCGCTCCTCCGAGCTCTCCTGCGACTGGTTTTGAGCAGGCGGAGGCGAGGAAGGAGGTGCCGACTGCTGGGTTTGCGCCGGAGGTGGCGCGGGCGGTGCAGGCGGAGGAGCCGAGGGGCCGCGGTACGCAGGCGGCGGCGGCGTGCCGGTGTGAAGCGGAGGCGCTGGCCGCGGCTGCGGCGCCGGCGACACGCTCGGTGCGGGCGGTTGCGCGCGGCCCTGCCACGCCTGCGGCGGAACCGGCGATCCCATGGACGGCGGCACCGGGCTCCGGCGATCCGAAGGAGGCGTGACGACGCCGCGGGTGTTTCCGCGCGAGCGCCCGCTGTCCCTGTCGCTGGTTGCCGCAGGAGGAGGAGCGGCGGGTGCGCTTGGTCCGACAACAGGCTGCTGAACCGTCTCGCCGCGGCGCTGATCGCGCCAGCGCTCGTCGCGCTCGCTCCGCTGCCAGCCGGGCCGCTGGCCTGTTGCGGGTCGCGTGTCGGTCTGCGGCGGGCGCGTGTCGATCCGCCCGGGACGGGTGTCGATCTGACCGGGGCGGGTGTCGTTCCGCGACGGGTTTGGACGCCACACGTGACCGGGAACCGTCCCCGGGTAGCCCGGAAGCACACGCGGCCGGGGAGGCTGCCTGTTCCAGTCTCGTTCGTGCTCGCGCCAGTAGCGCTGCCGGTCGTAGCGGTCGATTGTCCAGACCGAGCGGCTGCCCCAATCGAGGCTGTACGACAGCCACCATCCCGCCGCGAGCCCCGAGCTGTAGTTGAAATAGGTTTCCGACGGGTAGGTGTAGTAATTGCGGACATACACCACCGACGGATCGTAGTAGGGGATGTGGATCACATCCGGCTGCGCAGGCAGGATCCGGATTCCGTCGCTGTCGACGATCACCTGCTGCTGCGGCGTGCTGACGAGGGTCCCCGCGGCGCGGGCGCGGGCCCGCAGCCGCTGGATTGCGGCCATCACATCCCCCGGCTCCGTTGCGAACGCATCGCCGAGTTGTTTCGTCCACGTGAGATTCTGGTCCATCCAGCGAACGATTTCCGGGTAGTGCGCCAGCGCCTGGACGCTGTCGTCCCACGGCTGCAACTCCGCTTGTGAGGGATCGCCGCCGGCCTGGAGCCATCGCGCCGCAAGGACGACATCGGACGCGTTGGTGCTGGCAGGAAGGATCAGGGCGACAAGCGGGTCCGGATACAGCGCGATGGCGCCGAGCAGGATGTCAAGCTGGGCGGGCGTGAAGAGAGGCTGTTGCGCAACGGCCGGCGCGTACGTGTACGAGGGAGCCGGCTCGGGAGCGACTTGCGCGTTCGTCATGCACCCGGCAAGCGGGACCAGGAGTGCGAGCGGAAGGATTTTTTTCATGAGCGGGCCTTTGTTGTTTCGACTGCACACACGGGGGCGAGTGCCGCCAATGAGACGCTGTGCGAAGCGACGCTATTCACGAGCTGTTTTCGTCGTCTCCGCGTGCTGAGTCTGCAGTAGGACGAGGCTGCTCCACTGTGTGGCATGATTTTGGGATCCCCGATTCGCGCGGGCTCTGCCGGCAGCCGCTCAAGCGACTGGCCAGCGGAATCCGGCTGCACTGCCGTAGCGGGTTTGCGGTTACAGCCGACGATCAGTCACTTACGCGTCCTGGGAGCAGGACGACGGAACGCTGCAGGATGCGTAATCCGCCGTCGGGCGGCGCACACCCGCCGGATTTTCTGTAAAACTTTTCCAACGTCCTGCAGCACCCGGTTTTGACCTTGTCGTTGCAGCTGGGTTGCGGCAGGTCTTTTGCATGCTGTCCAGCCGGCATTTTCTCATCGGAGTGGTGAGCTTTTTCTGCGTCGCGTCGCTTCGGTCGCAAACGGTCTTTTCGTGGGCAGATACCGCGAGTGACGTCTCGCTCGGCACGAGCTGGGTGGGGGGCGTCGTGCCCGGGTGGTCCGGCACGGTCTCTGGATCCACGGCGAACGTGGCTGAATTTGGGACGTCGGGCTCCGTGATCAATCAGCCCGTCATCAGTTCGCTGTTCAAAGTCGACTCGGTGCGTTTTCGCGGTGGCATGCCGGGCGCGGCGAGTTTTTCGCTCACCGGGGCGGGGACGATTGAAACGATCGATCTCCAGAATCTCTCCGGAAATCCGCAGGTGGTCGGTGTTGGGCTCACGTTCAACCAGCCTGCCACGACCATTTTCAATTCGGGAGTGCTGTCGATCTCCGGTCCGGTGATCAGCAATTCGAATTCGCTGACGATCACGAATGCGGGATCGTTCGGCATCAGCGGGTCGGTCGCCAACAACGGCGCGCTCGGCATCATTCTCAGCGGCTCGGGTGCGGCCGTGGGCTCGATCAACGGCCAGATCAGCGGCAGCGGCCCGGTCTCGGTTGCCGGAGCGCATTGGACGTTCGGGGGAGCCAACACCTACACCGGTGCGACGACCGTCAAGGACGGCGGCATTCTGGACATCAGTTCCGACGCGAATCTTGGAGCCGCGCCCGCGACGCTCACGCCCGGGTCGCTGGTCCTCAACGGAGGCGCGCTCCGGACCTCGAGCACAGCGCTGGCGCTTTCCGCGAACCGCGGCATCACGGCGGGCAGTGGAGGGGCGACACTTGATGCCGCGAGCGGCGCGGTCCTGTCGTACGCAGGCGTGATCGCCGGCGCCGGCGGGCTCCGAAAACAGGGAGACGGCACTCTCGCGCTCTCTGGTGTGAGCACGTATTCGGGAACGACGTCGATCGACGCCGGGACGCTGCGCATCGATCAGGTGAACGCGCTCCCGACTTTCACGCAGCTATGGCTTGGCGCGAACGGCGTTCTTGAACTCACGCGCGACCAGCAGGTCGGCGCGTTCTACAGTGCGCCGGCGAGCGGGTCCGGCGTGGTGATCGGCTCCGGAGCCACGCTTTCCGTCACGTCGCCTGCGGGCACCATGGGCGGGATCATCCAGGGCACCGTTTCCGGTGGTGGAAATATCCTCCTCAACGGCGCTCCCGACACCAGTCTCACGCTCACCGGCGACAACAGCGGTTTCTCGGGAAATACCACGGTCTCCAGTGGCACGCTGTACGTTGGCAGCGGTTCTGCCCTGGGCACCGGCACGGTCACGATTGGAAGCGGCGCAACGCTCGCCGTCGGCGGCAGGCTCGAGGGAGATGTGGCGATTTCCAACTCGGTTGTTCTCTCCAGCGGCGCGACCGTGGGGGGCAAGAACGGGGACTATGGCCTCATCCTTGGCGGCGACGTCACGGTTTCGGCGGGTGCGTCCACGCTTCGGGTGAACGAGTTCGTCGGGATCACGGGTACGCTGAAGGCGGCCGGCGGCGCCTCTGCGCTGACGCTCGAGACCGGCGGCAAGAGCGACTTTGGGACACTCTGGATCACCGGCACGATCGATCCCACCGTTTCGACCATCACTGTCGCCAATAGTGGAATCGCGTTCGGTTCCGCCATGGCGGTGCCTTCAGCAGGCAGCCTCTCGATCAAGGGCACCAACGCCTATGTGGGGATCGCGTCGCTCTGGGAGACTCGTCCGACGGTTTCGTCGGTGCTCTCGCTCATCGACAAGGCTAACTTCACCGGTGTGCTCGGCTTCGACAGCGGTCCAGGCACCGACGGCACGCCGGCGCCGGTCTACGGCGAGGCTGTCGATCTCTCGGGCTTCGGCTCCCAGGTGACCCTCGGATCGTCAACCCGGGCGGTCCTGCAGGGAACGATCACTCCGTCCGCGACAAACGGATACCAGTTTGGCAATGGCGGCGGTGCCCTGGTCGTCGAGAGCGCGTTGACCGGCGCGAACGCGGTGACCGTCAACTCCACGCCAATCCCCGGAAACTACCTCCTGCTCGGGCTCCGCGGAAACAACACCTTCACGGGCAGGCTCAACGTCGCCAATTCGATCGTCGTCCTTGATTCTGCCAACGCGCTGCCCGCCGTGACCGGCGGAGATACCGGCGTGGTCAGCCTGGGAACCAACGGTTACATCGGCTACACCGAGAACTACACCGGCGCCGGGAGCGTCCGGGACTTCATCCTGACCCACATTGCGCCGGGCGGTTATTCGGGATCGTCGGTCGTCGGACTGGATTCCGCCGACTACGTCAACTCCGAGCTCACGACCGGCTATCCGGGGTCGACGCGCATTGTGTCGCAGGCGATCGACCTTCGCGGGCTCGGACCCATCGCGCTTGGCACCGCCACACGCGCCACACTCACGGGCGAAATCTATGCACCGGACCAGCTGGGTGCGAACCGGACGCTGTCGCTGGTCGCCGCGGATGACGCGGAGCTCACCGTTGCCTCCTCCCTGCTGCAGGGTCGTGTGGATGGCGTGGTGATCGGGTCAGCCACGTCCCCTTACGCAGGCGGGACCGTCACGCTCACCGGGAGCAACACCTACATGGGCGGCACCACGCTGAACAGCGGCGTGCTGAAGGTTGCGGGCGCCCCGCTTGGATCGGGGCCTTTGACCGTCACCGAGACCGCGCTGAAGCCGTCGATCCAGGTCTCCGGTGCCGCCGTCCTCACGAATCGCATCATTCTCGGTGGCATCCTTCACATCGGGACCGACCCGTACGCGGGTGGACAGAGCTGGGGGAATTCGACGACTCCGATTCCGGCAGTCGACCAGCTTTGGCTGAATGGAATCATCTCGGACCTGAATGCCACGGCGAAGGGCGGACTCGATATCTACGGCAGCGCGGCGCTTGCCGGTACGAACACGTTTTCGGGAGGAGTGACGATCCACGGCGGATCGCTGTGGGTGGAGAACGATTCCGCGCTGGGCACCGGAAAGCTCACGTTCATGGCTGACGGCTCCGGCTCCAACGCGGCGGTGTCGCTCGATTCGCTGAGCGGACCGAGGACGATCGCCAACGAAGTCGTGTTTACCGGCCCGGTGAAGTCCATGGTGCTCTCCCTGGGAGGGGCCAACGCGATGACCTTCACCGGCCCGGTGACCGTCGATTCCGATCTTCTCATCACCTCCAGCGGGGCAATTTACAGGCCCGCGGCTCTGAAGATATCCGGGGCAATCGGCGGTTCCGGCCGCCTCAATGTCGCCGGCAGCGCCGTGGTCACGCTCTCGGGGCCGGTGTCCTACACGAGCGGCACCTTCGTGAGCTCGGGCCGGTTGGTGTTCGATTCCGCACTCCCTGCCTCCGGCATGCTGCGCGCCACCAATTCCGGCTACATCGGCATCTCGTTTCTTCCCTCGAGCATCCAGTCCGATTACCTCTCGAAGTTCGATGGGGCCGGCACGACAGGCATCATCGGTTTCGACACCAAGCCGACCTTGGCGACCAACGTCTACGGAGGCATCGTCGACCTGAGGAATTTCGGCGCCAACGCGAGGCTGGGCAGCAGCAGCAGCGCGGCGCTCACCGGGCAGATCACGCCGCAGGGCTCCACGTACAATTTCGGCGGCGGCGGCGGTCTTCTCGAGGTGAGGAGCTCCCTCACGGACAACGGCCAGTCTCCGCGCAGCGTTTACGTGAGTTCGGACTACTGGTCGCCGTTGACGCTGCGACTCGCCGGCGTGAACTCCTATACCGGCGGCACCGTGATCGAAAATTCGGCGGTGATCTTCGGTACGTCGGCACTGCCCGCTTCCGGTATCGTCCAGCCGCGTCCGTCGTCGTATGTCGGCACCTCGGACTCGGCGAACATCGTCAATCCCAGCGCCTTCATCAGCCGCATCGATCCAACGGCGTCGAACTTCTTCCTCGGTTTCGACTCGTCGGGAAGCGGGAGCCTCGTTTCAGGCGATATTTCGCTCGCGGGCTTCTCCTCCTCCTCCGATCCGCGCATCTACCTGGCGACGGCGTCGACCGGCGTCAGCATCTTCGGAAACATCACGCTGCCGATGATGCAGACAGCGTACCGCTTTGCGGGATACAAGGGCGGCCAGCTTGCCGTGGTCACGACATTGACGGACAACGGCGCGACTCCCCGTTCGGTCATTGTCGGCGAGTCGGGCACCATTGCGACCGCGTTCGATCCATCGAATCTCAACGCCCGGTCGACTGTCACGCTGATCGGAAACAACACCTACACCGGCGGCACGACACTCGACGCCGGCGTTCTCTATGTCGGCAGCGATTCGGCCCTCGGCACCGGAGCGCTGACAGTGACTCCCCGCATTTCGTTCAACCCGACGAATCCCGTGTTCGGCGCGGCAGGTGCCGCCCGAACGATTGCCAACCCGATCCAGATCGGTTCCGCGTCGCTTGATGTTGGGAGCTCCTATGATCTGACCCTCGCGGGTGCGATCACCGGATACCAGGGAAGCACGCTCTCGAAGATCGGCTGGGGCAATGTCACCCTCGCCGGCAACAACAGCGGGTACTCCGGCACGATCGTCGTCAGGGACGGCGGCCTGACGTTCCAGACAGCCGCTTCGGTGGGCACGGGGGCGCTGGAGTTTGACACGACCTCCGGCTCAACGGTGACATTCCTCGACAATGCGACAGTGAATGGCATCTCCGGGTCCAACTTGGCTGACGTGGTATCCCTGACGGCAGGCAAGAACTTCACCATCGTGCAGGGCTCGAATGGCGGCTTTGCGGGACGGATCACCGGACAGACTGCCGGAGTAACGCTCGCGGGCCCCTCGATGCTGCGCCTTTCGGGAGCGAGCACCTTCACGGGTCCCGTCACGATTACCGGCACGGTTCTGGCCGCCAACAACAGCGCGTTTGGCGCTGCTGCCAACATGATCACGCTGCAGGGCGGTGTGCTCGGCGCCGAGCCGGGCACGGTGATTTCCAATCCGCTGAACCTTCTGTCCGGGAAGCTCGCCGGCGGCGGCGTGTTCCAGACGCCGGCGTCGTCGACCGGCATCAACATCGGCCCCGGTATGATTCTCAGTCCGGGGATGAGGGACGGCGATGCCAGCGGTTTCGTCATCGATGGCAGCCTGACGTCCGGCACGGTGCTGACGCTCGGAGCGGGCGGCGTGTACAACTGGGGAATGGATGCGACCGGGACGGATCTGGTGTCGGTCCTTGGCTCCGTGAACATCACGGCAACGCCCACCACGCCGTTTGTCATCAACGTCGGTTCCTTTGGTGCCGTGAATTTCAACCCGTTTGTCGCGGGCTCGTGGACGCTTCTGACGGCGAATTCGATCACCGGGTTCTCCAGCCCCTCGCAGTTTACGCTGAACACGGGCGGGTTTCAGAACATGGGAATCGGCGAGTTCAATCTCTCGATGAACGGCGGGGCCACCAGCCTGATGCTCAACTTCACGCCGGTGCCTGAACCCTCGACCTATGCGCTGATGCTGGCAGGCCTGGGGTTGACGTTCTTCGCGTCGCGCCGGCGCCGCAATCGGCGTTGAGGCTGAGGCGCGTGTGGCTGAAGGCGCACCGGGGCGCGAGCAAGCTCGCAGCCCAGGGGAGCGAAGACTCCTGCCGGCGGTTCACGAGGCCCGATCTCCGGGCTTACTTCTCCGCCAGATTTCGCGGGCCAAAGGCGTGCGGCAGCAGCTCGCCGATCGAGCTTTCGATCCGTTCGTCGGAGTCACAGATGCAGATCACGACGGCGTCGGGTCCGAATTCGTTGATCACCTGCCGGCACGCGCCGCAGGGAGCCGTGGCGGTTTTCGTCGGCGTGTGGACCACCACCGCCCGAACCTTGGTTTCGGCGGCTGCCACAGCGGTGAAGATGGCCGTGCGTTCCGCGCAATTGCAGAGGCCGTAGGACGCGTTCTCGACGTTGCAGCCGGGGACGATCTTCCCCGAGCCGGTGAGCACCGCCGCTCCGACGCGAAACTTCGAATACGGCGCGTAGGCCTTTCTTGAGGCCCGGCGGGCAACGGCTTCGAGACGGCGGACGGTGGACGTGGAGAGTTTCGTCGGCATGGGAGGATCAAAGACGAACCGCTCCGAGGTGGCAATGTAGGTTGCGAGCTTGCTCGCAACGTTGCGCGGCAAGCGCGCAACCTACAACTGAGCAACTGTTTGCGTACTTGGGACTAAATGGGCCTGGATTGCGAAGTCGGACCGGCCAAAGAGATCACGGAGCTCTGACACGGAGTTCACAGAGATACGTGGACCGCTGGCCCGGTTGCTGGGCACGTACTGTCTCGCGCCCTCAGTGCTGTCGCTTGAGACTCCGGCTCGGCTCGGTTCTAGCCTCTGTGACCTCTGTGGCAAAGTCGGTCTTCAGGTATTGGATGGCACTCCAATTTCACTGCCACATTCCGACGAGTCTCACTCCGCGAGCTCGGCCTTTGCTTCGGCAAACGCACGCACCGCGAAGTCGAGATCGGCCCGGGAATGGGCGGCGCTCACCTGTGTACGGATTCTCGCTGCGCCCCGCGGCACGACAGGAAAGACGAAGCCCACGACGTACACGCCTTTCTCCAACATTCGTGTCGCGAAGGCCTGCGCGAGCGCGGCGTCCCCGAGCATCACGGGCACGATTGGGTGCGTGCCGGGCGGAATGGCCAGCCCGGCCTCCTGCATCTCGACCCGGAAATACTGCGTGTTCGCCTCGAGCCGGTCCCGCAATTCGGTCGATCGTGCGAGCAGATCGAGCACGGCGAGCGACGCCCCCGCGATCACCGGAGCGACGGTGTTGGAGAAAAGGTAGGGACGCGAACGCTGGCGCAGCAGCTCGATGATCTGTCGGCGGCCGCTGACGTAGCCGCCGCTTGCGCCGCCGAGCGCCTTTCCCAAGGTGCCGGTCAGGATGTCGATGCGGTCGGCGACGCCGAAGAGTTCCGGTGTGCCTCGTCCGCGGGGACCGATGAACCCGACCGCGTGGCTGTCGTCGACCATCACCTGCGCGCCGTGGCGCTCCGCCAGGTCGCAGATCTCGCGGAGTGGAGCGAAGGTGCCGTCCATCGAGAAGACGCCGTCCGTGGCGATCAGCTTGTGACGCTTCCCGGCGTCGGAGGCCTCGCGCAGTCTGGTCTCGAGATCGTTCATGTCGCGATTCCGATACCGGTAGCGCGCCGCCCTCGACAGCCGGATGCCGTCGATGATTGAGGCATGGTTGAGCTCGTCGCTGATCACCGCGTCCTCTTCGCCGAGGAGGGCCTCGAAAACGCCGCCGTTCGCGTCGAAGCACGACGAATAGAGCAGCGTGTCCTCGGTGCCGAGGAACGCGGAGAGACGCGCTTCGAGCTGCTTGTGGATTTCCTGGGTGCCGCAGATGAAGCGCACGGACGCCAGCCCATAGCCCCAACGGTCGAGCGCCTCATGCGCGGCGCGCAGCACGTCG
>JAJYAR010000514.1 GCA_021779435.1 bacterium | reverse complement strand
TGCGCCAGGCCAAAGAGCACTTCGGCCGCATGCAGGCCGCGTGGGACGCGGGCGACGTGGCCGCGCTCGAGCGCTACACCACGCCCGACATGTACAGCGAGTTGCTGCAGCAGGTCAAAAGCCGCGCAGGCGTGGACAAGACCGACGTGGTCGTGCAGAACTACCGGAAGCTGAAGCTGGACTGCGTTGTCTGTCTTGGCGGAAACGGAACGCAGAAGACCGCGTATCGGTTGCACACGCGCGGCGGGCTCAATGTCCTCACCGTCCCGAAGACCATCGACAACGACGTCGCTGAGACCGACATCACCTTCGGCTACGACTCGGCCATGGCGATCGCGACGGAGGCGATCGACAGGCTCCACACGACGGCGACGAGCCACCAGCGGATCATCGTCTGCGAGATCATGGGCCACGACGCGGGCTGGCTTTGTCTCGGAGCGGGAATCGCGGGTGGGGCCGACGTGATCCTGATCCCGGAAATTCCCTACGATCTCGAGGCAGTGGCGCGGCACCTCCATCGACGGCAGCGGGCGGGGAAGCGCTTCTCGCTGATCGCTGTCGCGGAGGGCATCATGTCCCGCGAGGAGGCGAAGGCGCGGGAGGCGTCGCGCCGTATTGAGTCATCGTTTGTGGCGGAGGGCGGCGTGCATCTCGTGCAGGAGCCGGTTGCAAGCCGACTCGCGCGCCAGCTCCAGCACCTCACGGGTGTCGAAGCCCGGGTGACGTCCCTTGGACACGTGCAGCGGGGCGGTCCGCCGACGCCGTTTGACCGGCTGCTTTGCACCCGGTTTGGCACCAAGGCCGGTGAGCTTCTCGCGCAACGCCAGTACAACATCATGGTTGCGGCGAAGGGAAACGAGTGCGTCCCGGTGCCGCTCAAAAAAGTGGCCGGCATCAAGCGCGTCGTTCCTCCGGACCACCCGTGGATCAAGACGGCGCGGCTCGTGGAGACCTGTCTCGGCGACGACGGCGAGTAGCGGGGTCGGCATTCCCGCATTCCTTGTTGGAGGTTGCGGGAGGAAGCCCGTGCGGTTTCCCTGAACGTGCAATGATCGACGGAATCGAACTGAAGGTGTGCGGGCTCACGTCGCTGCCCGATGCGGTGGCCGCGGCGCGCAGTGGAGCCGATTACCTCGGTTTCATCCTCTTCCCGAAATCACCGCGCTACCTGCCGCTCCCCGAATTCCAGTCGATGTCCCCGCGATTGCCGGACCGGCGCAAGGTCGCGGTCTGTGTCGAGCCTGACCCGAACGAACTCGCGATGATGCGGGACGATTTCGACTTCTTTCAGATCCACTACCGGCACGACCTGCCGCTTACGGCGCTTGCGGGGTGGGCGAAGGCCGTGGGGGTCGAGAAGCTCTGGCTCGCCCCGAAACTTCCGCCGACCGAGGATGTTTCACCCGTTCACCTGCGCCTCGCCCGGCATATCGTCCTGGATACGTTCTCCGCCGAGGCGTTCGGCGGCACGGGGAAAACCGGCGATTGGGGCAAGTTTGCCCGGCACCAGAAGGCTAATCCGGAGCGAAAATGGATCCTCGCCGGCGGGCTCAACCCGGAGAATGTCGCCGACGCGGTGCGGACGTCCGGCGCGCGTTTTGTCGATGTGAACAGCGGCGTCGAGGCTGCGCCTGGGATCAAGGATCACGGCAAGCTGAAGAGCTTCGTCGAGGCGCTCCATTCGCTGGCGGGCTGAACCGCCGGGATCAGCCTGCGGCCACGCCCGACGCGGCCGAATCGACGAAGCGGTACGTCCACTGCAGGAATGTCTTTTGGGACGCTTCTGCCTGGGCGAACCGGATCGCCTCCTCGAGGACGGTCTGCATCGCCGAAATGGACGGGTGCTTCTTCAGGTACCCCTGCGCGCCAAGATCCCTCGCCATCTGGACGTCGGCAGGGTGATCGGAGGACGAAAACATGAGCACCGGAAGCAGATCGAGCTCATGCTGGCTCCGTATCCAGCGGAGAATATCGAATCCCGAAAGCCCCACCATCTTGATATCGAGGAAGCAGACCAGCGGGGCTTCAGCGCCCGGGTCCTTCCGTGCAACGGCGGTCAGCGCCGCCATGGCCGCGTGTCCGTTGCTGAACGGCTGGAAGCGATGAGGGACGCCCGTTTTCTGCAATGCGCGCCGAAGGAAGAAAATATCGTCCGGCTCGTCGTCGACGCCGATGATCAGCGGAGCATCCATTTGAAGACACATTGTAAACGTCGGTGGCGAGGCAAGGACAAGGCCGGAGCCATGGGAGTTCTCCCGTTTCTTTAGGCGGGGGATTCGGCGCCCGCGAAACTCAGGTTGCAGGCGAGGGGGTCTTCCCGGCGATGGGAAGCGTCAGCGTGAACGTGGCGCCCTTGCCGGCACCTTCGCTCCGAACCGAAAGCGATCCACGCATCTCGCGGGCTGCGTTCGCGCTCGCGTGAAGTCCGAAGCCGTGACCATCAGGGCGCGTCGTGAAGCCGTGTTCAAAGACGCGCGTGAGATTTTCAGGAGTGATGCCCGAGCCGTTATCCGCGACATCGAAACACACCTTGTCATCGATCCCACGGTACAGCCGACGGACGATGTCCCTGTTTTC
>JAJYAR010000053.1 GCA_021779435.1 bacterium | reverse complement strand
CCGAAATGGTCAGAGGCAACCGCAGCGAGTCGACGGCTTTCTGAATCGCGTCTACCGCCGTGCCGATGGCGACATCCGGCCGGAGGTTGAAGGAGACCGTCACGGAAGGAAGTTGCCCTGTGTGGTGGACGGTGAGCGGGCCGACCGTGCGGCTCAATTGCGCCACCGTGTCGAGCCGGACGAGCTTACCCTGGGCATTCGTGACGCGGAGTTTTGAAAGCGCGTCCGGATCGCGCTGATACTGCGGCAGCGTCTCCAGGATCACGTAATATTCGTTCGACGGCGTATAGATGGTCGAGATCTGCTGCTCGCCGTAGGCGTCCGAGAGAGCGTGTTCGATCTGTTCGGCGTTGACGCCCAGGGCGCGGGCGCGGTCCCGGTCGATATCCACCAGGACCTGGGGGCTGGTGATCTGTAAGTCGGTCGTGACGTCCTGCAGGCCCGGGATCTGCTGCATCTTGGCCACGACCAGCGGCGACCAGTGCTGGAGGTCCTTGAAGTCAGTGCCCGACAGCGTGTACTGGTACAGGCTCTTGGTCAACTGACCGCCGATGCGGATCGAGGGCGGATTCTGCAAGTACACGCTGATGCCCGGAATGCGGGCCATTTTCGGGCGCAGATCCTGGATGATCTGGTCTACCGCGCGCGGCTTGCCATCCGGACCCAGACTGCGGTCCTTGAGCGGCTTCAGGTGCATGAACACGCGGCCGGAGTTACTCGCCGTCCCGAAACCCGATCCGCCGATCGAACTCATAATTGAGGTCATGTCGGGATCGGCCTCGAGAATCGCCATCACTTTTTTCTGATGATCCCGCAGGCCCTCGAAAGAGATGTCCTGGGCGGCTTCGGTAAAGCCGAAAATCTGGCCCTGGTCTTCGTTCGGCAGGAAGCCCTTCGGCACTTCGACAAACAACCGCGCGGTCACCCAGATCAGGACGAAAGAGGCCAGCAGCGTTACCAGCCGGAATCGCAGCACCACGCGGAGCGTCGCATCGTAGGCCGCCAGCAGACCGTCGAAAAACCGCTCGGAGGCCCGGAAAAATATGCCGTGTTCGTGGGATTCGGCGTGCCGCAGGAAACGGCTGCAAAGCATCGGCGTAAGCGTCAGGGACACGAAGCCGGAAATGAGAATCGCAACCGTGATCGTGACGGCGAACTCATGCAGCAGCCTTCCGACAATCCCGCTCATGAACAGCACTGGTATGAATACCGCGGCCAGCGAGAGCGTCATCGACAGAATCGTGAAGCCGATTTCGCCCGATCCATCCTTTGCGGCCTGCATCATGGTCTTACCCATCTCACGATGCCGCACAATGTTCTCAAGCATCACGATCGCGTCGTCGACCACGAAGCCGACTGAGAGCGTAAGAGCCATCAGAGACAGGTTGTCCAGCGTGAAATTGAGCAGGTACATGGCGGCGAACGTGCCGACGATCGAAAGCGGAACCGCGAGGCTGGGGATGAGCGTCGCCGATACATTACGCAAGAAGAAGAAGATCACCAGGATTACGAGGAGGATCGTAATCATCAGGGTCCGTTTCACGTCGGAAATCGAATCGCGAATCGTCACCGAGCGGTCGTAGATGGTGTCCAGGTTCACCGAAGCGGGAATCTCGGCGCGGAAAGCAGGCATCAGCTTGCGGATCGAGTCCACCACTTCCACTGTGTTCGTGCCCGGCTGCCGCTGTACGGCGAGGATGATCGAACGCGTGCTGTTGTACCAGCTTGCCGTCTTATCCGTCTGCACGCTGTCGATCACTTGCCCGACCTGGTCGAGCCGGACCGGCGCTCCATTGCGGTAGGCGATGATCAGCGGCCGGTAAGCGGCGGCGTTCATCAACTGGCCGGTCGCCTGGACCGTAAACGCCTGGTGCCGTCCCCACAACGTGCCGGTTGGCAGGTTTACGTTGGCCTGCGCCACCGCCTGCTCCACCTGGTCGATGCCGATGCCGCGCGTCGCCAACGCATCGGGGTCCACCTGGACGCGGACCGCGTACTTCTGCCCGCCGAAAACCGCCACCTGCGCCACGCCGTCGACCATCGAGATGCGCTGCGCCATCAACGTTTCGGCGAACTCGTCCACCGTGTACAGCGGCAGTGTGGGCGAGTTCAGGGAAAGATAAAGGATCGGCTGGTCTGCCGGGTTGACCTTCATGTACGAAGGCGGCGACGGCATATTGTTCGGCAACTGCCGCTCGGCCTGCGAGATGGCGGCCTGCACGTCCTGGGCGGCGGCGTCGAGGCTACGATTGAGGTCGAACTGAATCGTGATCTGCGTCGCGCCCAACTGGCTCGACGAGGTCATCGAACTGATGCCGGCGATGGTGGAAAACTGCCGTTCGAGCGGCGTCGCCACGGCGGCGGCCATCGTTTCCGGGCTTGCTCCGGGCAGCGCCGCGGAAACCGTGATCGTCGGAAAGTCCACGTTCGGCAGATCGCTCACCGGAAGGGTGCGATAACCGAGGATGCCAAAGCCGAGTATCGCCGCCATCACCAGCGTGGTGGTGACAGCGCGGCGGATAAAGAATTCCGGGATACTCATGAGCCGCCGCCTACGATCTGGACCGTCGCGCCCGGCACAAGACGTGATTGCCCGTCCGTGATGACCCGTTCGCCGGCCTGAATGCCAGAAGCCAAGGCGATGTCCGCGCCCACCGGCCGCGAAATCTTGACCGGCCGCATGGCCACCTTGCCGTCCGCCTGCACGACAAAAACGAAATCTCCGTTCTGCCCGCTCTGCACGGCTTGCGAAGGAACCAGAACCGCCCCGGCCTCCCTGCCCACCGTGAGCTTCACGTTCACAAACTGGCCGGGCCACATGCGGCGGTCCTGATTGACGAATTCAGCGCGGAGCTTGATGGTCCCGGTTGTCACGTCCACCGTATTGTCGGCGAAAACCAGGCGTCCACGCGCCGCCGGCTGCGTGTCGCCGGTGGCGAGGGCTTCCACCGCCAGACCACCGGCCATCCGCGGACGGATCTTCTGGAAGTCCTGCTCGGTGACCGCGAAAGTCACATAAATCGGCTCGACCTGATTGATGGTCACGATCGGCACGTCGTGGTCCTTGATGATGTTGCCTTCGTCAATCGCCACTTCCCCGGCGCGCCCGTCGACGGGGGAATAAATCTTGGTGTATTGGAGTTGCAGCGTGTCGTATTCGATCTGCGCCCGGTCGGCGTCGAGCGCCGCGACGGCTTCCTTGGCGGCCGCCTGCTTGGCGTCGTTGTCCTGGCGGGCCACCACGCCCTCCTTGAAGAGCGCCGCATAGCGCTGCGCGTCGGCCTCGGCGTTGGCCGCCACCGCCTGGTCCTTGAGCAGCGCGGCTTTCGACTGATCGAGCTTGGCGGCGAAAGACCGCGGATCGATCTCGAACAAAAGCTGGCCCTTTTTGACCATGTCGCCGTCCTGAAACAACACGTGCTGCAAGATGCCCGCCACCTGCGACTTCACGCCGATCACCGAGTAAGCTTCGACGTTGCCGATGGCGTGCACCTCGAGGGGGATGGTGCGGGTTACGGCTTCCGCGACGGTGACTGGAACCACGGGCGGTCCACTGGCCTGCACTTTCTGAGGTGCTTCCCCCTTCTGGCAGCCAGAAAGGAAAATAAGGACGACGGCGGACGTCGTAAGGGCAAAGATACGATGCATGACGCTAAGCGAGGAAGGGCAGCCGGCGGCGGCCACACCTTCCATTAGGTTAGCGTGAAACGGTTCGGGTTGGTTTCCTCTCGTTGAAAGAAATCTTTGCCGCTGACCGATTTGGCCGCACTCGCTCATCCACGTGTACGCCCTCTTAGGGCAGAGCAAATGCCACGAGAGTGTCCGATAAAGCCGATCCGGGCGTGTCGAAACCTCCCGCCGCGATCACCAGGTACTGCTTCCCGCCGGCCTCGTATGTCATCGGGGTGGCGCGAGCTGCCGACGGAAGCTTGGCTGTCCAAAGTTCCTTGCCGGTATCCGAATCAAAAGCGCGGATATAGCCGTCGAGCGTGCCGCCGATGAAAGTCAGTCCCGACGCCGTCGCAATGGGGCCGCCAAGACTGGGAGAGCCGTACTCCCCTGGCCCGAGATCCGGTTGGCCCGCGATCCATGGCCCCGAGCCCAGCGTGACTTCCCACTTTCGCTCGCCCGTGTTCGCGTCGATCGCGGTAAGCGCACCCCACGGCGGCGCGTTGCAGGGAAGGTGCTTCGGGGAGAGCAGAAAGGTTCGTGCCATCCCGTACGGCGTGCCTCGCTGGCGGGCGTATTCGAAGCCTGGCATCTTGCCCTCCTCGGCGTCAAACTTCTCCCGAGGGATCAGGTAAGCCACTGCTGCTAAACGGTTTGTTGGCAGGATGAGCAGGCCGCGCCGGAAGTCGAACGCCGCGCCGCCCCATGCCATGCCTCCGATGTTGCCCGGAAACAGTATAGAGCCTTGGACGCTGGGAGGAGTGAATATCCCTTCGGCCCGCTTGCCCCGGAACACGTCCTCACACCATTTGCGGTCTTCCGGCGTGGGACCCCAGACGTCCGCCGCGGTCAACGATTGGGGCGCCACGGGCTTGGGTAGCATCGGGAAAGGTTGCGTGGGGGATGTCTGCTCACCCGGAACGTCGGACTGCGGGACCGGCCGTTCCTTGACCCCGAACAGCGGCTCGCCGGTTTCCCGGTTCAGTAGGAACAGATTGCCGGTTTTCGAGCCGACCGCGATGCCAGGAATCTCCTTCCCACCCCGCCTTAGCGTGAACAGTGTCGGCTGGCTGGCCACGTCGTAGTCCCACAAATCGTGGTGCACCGTCTGAAACCGCCAGGCCACCTTGCCGGTCTCGGCATGTACCGCGACGAGCGAATCGGCATCGCGGTCGTCCCCCGGACGCAGACCGCCGAAATAGTCCGGGCTCGCGCTCCCGGTCGGAAGAAACACGAGTTTGCGAGCCGGGTCGGTGGAAATGATGGACCAGGTATTGGCGGCGCCCGTCTTCTGTCCCGGCATCGGATCAAACGTCCAAGCGAGTTTTCCTGTGCGAGTGTCGAAGGCGCGTACCTCGCCGCTGGCGGCGTCGGTATAGCCATTGTCGGCGATACCCGAGCCGGCGATGACTAGGTTGCCGATCACCGCGGGCGGGGAAGTCTCCTCGTATTCCGCCGTGTAGTGCGGCGGGTTGCGGAGGCCGCGGCGCAGGTTGATCACGCCGCCCGAGCCGAAGCTGTCGACGGCTTTGCCGCTGGCGGCATCCACGGCGAACAGTTGCGCGTCGATGGTGGCCACGAAGAGGCGAAGGCGCCGCGTCTCCGGATCGCGCCAGGCCGCGGCGCCGCGGTTGGCGAAGTCGCCGAAGCCGGCGGTGTAGTTGGCGTGAGGATCGAACGCCCAGATCTGTTTTCCCGTCGTGGGATCAAGCGCCAGAAGCCGTCCGAACGGGGTCGTCACGAACAGAGTTCCGTCGATAAATAAGGGCGTGCACTCGAACGCGGACCGTCGGCCTCCTTTTCCGTGCGGATCGTACATGTCTCCGGTGTGGAACGTCCAGGCCGGCTGCAGTTGGGCAACATTTTTCTTATTGATCGAAGTGAGCGGGGAAAACTTCGCGCCTCCCGGATCGTGGCCGTAAACGGGCCACGATCCATCCGGTCCCGAGGCGGGAGGAGCGGCAGGAAGAAGCAGCGGCATGACACAGAAGACGAGTGCGGAACGGGCGGTCATGGGGCCAGTGTGAGGGAACAGGGGGCCTGCGGCCAAGCCGGGCGGGACGAACGGGGCAAGAGTTGGGACGAGCGGGACGAGCTCAGTCGCCGGGGAAGCTCAGGCGGTCATGCGGAGGGCGGCAAGAAGGCCTCCGGCGCGTCGAAGGAAACTCGATAAGTTTTCGCCGCCGCGGTATTCGACGACGCCGCTGGCGCCGTAGGTGACCGGGGGTTTGCCGGGCTCGTTGAGGCTTTGGATGAGCACGGGAATGATTTTCGACACCGCGAGCAAGGTGTTCTTGTCGGTTTCTGCCAGAGCGCAGATCGAGTCGGAGCCCCAAGGGCCCACCTTGGCTCCGGCCGGGAGATTGGAGGCCAGTTCGGCTTGGATTGTGGCGAAGGCGTTTTCCGGCGCGGGCGATCCGTGACGCGGAAAACGGGACTGCAGACTGACGAAGAGAGCGGTAAAGTTGCGGCCCTGTTCGATCCAGCTTCGCGCGATTTCCTCGGCCGTGAATGGCGATTCGGCCGGTGTAGTGCCGGAGTGCGTTCCGGAGGTGCGCTCGGACGCTGAGACGCGGTCCTGCAGTGTGCGGATTTCATCCCGCATTTGGGCGATGACGAAGCGGTTCTCGGTCCGGATTTTCTTGATGCAGTCATCGAGGCGCTGGACCGCGGTTTGTAGTTGCATTCGGATTTCGGCGGGATCCGAGAGCGTGGCAAGCCGGCTTAGCTGGCTCAACTCGGTTTCGAGCAGCTTATCGTGGTCGTCGGAAGACGTGGTGATGCTGCTGACCAGTTCGCTCAGAGCGCGGGCGGCGTCGGAGAAGTCCTCACGGAGCCGGCTTAAGCGGCGGGCCGACTCTTCGTAATAGATCGTTGCATGATGTTTCAGGTCGTCCTGGGCGAGGCGTAGGTCCTCGGAGGCATGGCTACGCTGGAGCCGTTCGGCGAGCTTTTCCAGCGAGGCCCGGTAGGATTGCGTAATTTCGGCCTCGACTTCAAGCGCGCAGCGGGCCATGGTGCGCACCGTGTTGATGTGGCAATCGAGCGTGACAAGCCGGAGGGCCTCCTGCCGTTCCAGTTCGGTTGTAGCCGCGCGAATCGAAATCATATCTTCATACCTCTTATCGGAGAAATCGGAGCCGGCATGAAAAAGGATTGTTACGTCTTGCAGGGAAATTCGTCCAAAGGGAAGGCGCCGCGGTCCGGCGCTTGGGCTACAATTTGAGGCGGGCATAGCGGTTGGCCCGCCGAGACAACCTACCTGGGAGGAGCGTGACACCTATGTCGTCCCCGAGTGCGGAAATGCAGACCGTGCCGCCCGCAGCCGCACAACTCGCGATAAATACGATCCGGACCCTGGCGATGGATGCCGTGCAGCAAGCCAATTCTGGGCATCCCGGCACGCCGATGGCGATGGCGCCGGTGGTGTACGAACTTTGGCAGGAGTTCCTGAACTTCGACCCGGACGATCCAATCTGGCCGAATCGCGACCGGTTCGTGCTTTCAGCCGGCCACGCCTCAATGCTGTTGTACTCGATGCTTCACCTTAGCCGGACCAAGGCCGTCAACCCGAAATACGAAACCCTCGGCGAAGTTTCGGTCACGCTCGACGACATCCGGCGGTTCCGGCAACTCGGCAGCAAGTGCCCCGGGCATCCGGAATACCGGCTGACGTCGGGAGTGGAAACCACCACGGGGCCGCTGGGGCAGGGCGTGGCGACGAGTCTCGGAATGGCGATCGCCGCGCGATGGATGGCGAGCTACTTCAACCGGCCCGGCTTCGAGATGATCGACTACCGGGTGTGGTCGCTATGCGGCGACGGCTGCATGATGGAAGGCATCAGCAGCGAGGCCGCCTCGCTCGCCGGCCACCTGAACCTTTCGAACCTCTGCTGGATCTACGACAACAACCACATCAGCATCGAGGGCAATACGAGTCTTGCCTTCAGCGACGACGTGGCCACGCGCTTCCTCGCCTACGGATGGAACGTCGCGCGCGTCGGCGACGCCAACGACCGCGAGATGCTCGCGCGGGCCTACCACGTGGCGACGCGCAGCGACCGTCCGGCGTTGATCATTGTCGACAGCCACATCGCCTACGGCGCGCCGACGAAGCAGGACACCAGCGGAGCCCACGGCGAACCGCTGGGTGAACAAGAGATCCGGCTGACGAAGCGCAACTACGGCTGGCCCGAGGACGCCAAATTCCTGGTGCCCGACGGCGTCTACGACACATTCGCCGAGGGCATCGGCAAGCGCGGCCACGCGGCGCGCGAAGCGTGGATGGGAAAGTTCCGCGCCTACCAGGCCGCTTATCCGGAACTCGCGGACCACCTCTACCGCATGCAGCACCGTCAGCTTCCCGAAGGCTGGGACAAGGACATTCCGGTCTTCCCCGCCGACGCCAAGGGCCTCGCGACCCGCGACTCCTCGGCGAAGGTCCTGAACGCCGTGGCGAAGCATCTGCCCTGGCTCATCGGTGGTTCGGCAGACCTCGCCCCCTCCACCAAGACGCGGCTGACGTTTGACGGGGCCGGGGATTTCAGCGCCGAGAACCCGGCCGGCCGCAATTTTCATTTCGGCGTGCGCGAACACGCGATGGGTGCGATTCTGAACGGCCTCTCGCTGAGCAAGATTCGCCCTTACGGCTCCGGCTTCCTGATCTTCAGCGACTACGGCCGGGCGTCGATCCGGCTCGGGGCGTTGATGGAGATCCCCGTCATCTACGTCTTCACGCACGACTCGATCGGCGTGGGCGAGGACGGGCCAACACACCAACCGGTCGAGCAGCTTGCCTCGCTGCGGGCGATTCCGGGCCTCATTGTGATGCGTCCGGGCGACGCCAACGAAGCGGCCGAAGCCTGGCGCGTCATCGGAGAACTGCGCCATGAACCCGTGGCCCTGATCCTTTCGCGGCAGGCGCTCCCGACGCTGGACCGCATCAAATACGCGCCGGCCTCCGGCGTCGCCAAAGGAGCGTACGTGCTGGCCGATTCGCCCGGCGGCGATCCGGAAGTCATCCTCATCGGCACCGGCAGCGAAGTGCCGCTCTGTGTCGGAGCGCATGAGAAACTCACCGCCGAAGGCGTGAAGGCGCGCGTGGTGAGCATGCCGAGTTGGGAATTGTTCGAGCGCCAGGACCGGGCGTATCGCGACGCGGTGCTTCCGCCGTCCGTCCGCGCAAGAGTGGCTGTGGAGCAGGCTGCGATGCTCGGCTGGGAGCGGTACGCCGAAAGGCACATCGGAATGACCACATTCGGCGCGTCGGCGCCGCTCAAAGAATTGCTGAAAAAGTTCGGATTCACCTCAGACGCCGTCGCCTCGGCGGCGCGCGAAGAGATCCGGAAGGCGCAGGGAGCATGAAGATCGCCGTAGGAAGCGACCACGCGGGGTTTGAATTGAAGAACGTTGTCGCCGAGGACCTTCGGCGCGCCGGCCACGAGGTCGTCGACGTCGGCACTTACTCCACCGATTCGGTAGACTATCCGGATTTCGCCGAAGCGGTGGCGTCGGCGCTGCTCGATGGCCGCGCCGAGCGCGGCGTCCTGATCTGCGGCAGCGGCATCGGCGCCTCCGTCGCGGCCAACAAAATAAAGGGTATCCGCGCCGGCATCGCTCACGATACTTACTCCGCGCATCAGGGCGTGGAGCACGACGACATGAACGTGCTCGTGTTGGGCTCGCGAATTACCGGCATCGAGGTGGCCCGCGAACTGGTATCCACCTACGTGAAAGCACGATTTAGCAACGGAGACCGGCACGTGCGGCGTCTAATGAAAGTAAAGGAAATAGAGGCGAAGTACACCGGCTCACAAGGGGCCTGAGGCTACAGCGCGGACGCGCGGCAGGGCGCGCCGCCAAACAGGAGACGCATCAACAATGAATCCCACGACGACCGCAACGATGGCGGCAACCAGCCGCCTGAAGGAACTCAATAAATACGGACAGTCGCCCTGGCTCGACTACATCCGTCGCAGCCTGCTCACCAGCGGCGAGTTGGCCGCGATGGTCGAACACGACGGTCTCGGGGGAGTAACCTCGAATCCGTCGATATTTGAGAAGGCGATCGCCGGCAGCACCGACTACAGCGACATCGTGGAAGAGCTGCAAAAGCTCGACATCTCCCCGATGGAGTTCTATGAGCGGATCGCGCTCCGCGACATTCAGGACGCCGCCGACGTGCTGCGCCCGGTTTATGACAGGACGAAGCGGCGCGACGGCTACGTCAGCCTCGAAGTTTCCCCGTTTCTGGCCAACGACACCCAGGGCACGATCGAGGAAGCGCGCCGGCTCTGGAAGGCCGTCAACCGCGAGAACCTCATGATCAAGGTTCCGGGCACAGACGCGGGCATTCCGGCGGTTGAAACCCTCATCGGCGAAGGCATCAACGTCAACGTCACCCTGCTTTTCGCCCTTGAAGTCTACGAACGGGTGGCGGAGGCCTACATTGCGGGCGTCGAGGCGTACGGCAAATCAGGCGGCGACGTCAGCCGCGTGGCGAGCGTCGCCAGTTTCTTCATTAGCCGCATCGACTCCGCCATCGATTCCATGGTCAAAGCGCGGCTGAAGACCGCCGCGGATCCCTCCGAGCGCGCCATGCTTTCCGGCCTCCCCGGTAAGGTCGCCATCGCAAACGGAAAACTGACTTACCAGCGCTACAAAGAGCTGTTCGGCGGCCCGCGGTGGGCGGCGCTCGCCGCACGCGGCGCCATGACCCAGCGCCTGCTCTGGGCGAGCACCGGCACGAAAGATCCCAGTTACTCCGACGTGCTGTACGTCGAAGAACTGATCGGCCCGGATACCGTAAACACCATCCCGCCCGCCACGCTCGAGGCGTTCCGCGACCATGGTCATGCGCGGGCGAGCCTGGAAGACGACGTCATCGCCGCCCATGACGTCATGGACACCCTCGGCAAAGCCGGCATCTCGATGCAGCAGGTGACCAGCGACCTCGTCAAGCAGGGCGTGAAACTTTTCGCCGACGCCTTCGACAAACTCCTGAACTCGGTCGACCGCAAGTGCAAAGTCGCCATAGGCAGCGACGTCAACCGCATGAGCTACGCGCTGCCGGGCGGTCTTGCCAAGAAGGTGGAAGAGACGCTCGAGGAGTGGCAGATCACGGGCAAGGTGCGCCGGCTGTGGGCCCACGACGCGCGCCTGTGGACCGGTAAGGATGAAAGCAACTGGCTAGGCTGGCTCGGCGTCACCGAGGACCAACTCGCCCACCGCGAGCATCTGGAAAGCGTTTCCCGGGACGTGGCCGAG
>JAJYAR010000052.1 GCA_021779435.1 bacterium | reverse complement strand
TTTCAAGCCGTCGACCGAAAACTCAATCCAGTCGCCGGCCGCGGTCACCCGAGCCAAAATCTCCCGCGCCCGCACCCGGAGCACCGAATACACCGATTCGAGGTTCGCCAGCGATTCGTTGACCTCAGGCTTCCGGTTCCCCGCGTCGTGCTTCGCCACCGCCGAGCCGATCTGCCGCTGGATTCCCTGAATGTGCAGTTCGATGTCGCGCGCGGCCCCGACCGAGGCAACCGGGCTGCGCAAATCAGCGATGAGTTTGTCACAGATCATCAGTGAGTCCGACAGGAACTCCGTATCATCCCCCAGCTCCAGGCCGATCAGCGCAATCTCCCCCCGCAGCACGTTGAACACGTTGAGCAGCGAATGCATGTCCAGCAGCGCCCGTTCGCCTGGGTCCAACGCCGGAATGTCGGTGATCTCGATCTCGTTCATCGTTGCGACAGAACTGTTCGTGATCGAAGCCTCCCGCACTGCAACCAGAAACCTCGAGGGGCGACACCCACGCCTCCTATCAGCGGCTTGAATACGGCGCCTTTCTCGTCGCCGAGGGGTCGTCACAATCCGGTCGCATTCGATCCGGGTCCGTGGCAGCCCTACGGCTTTCCGTGAAAACAATCCTGCTTCTTGTCGGATCCAATATCTTCATGACGCTCGCCTGGTACGGGCAGCTCAAGCTCAAGGTATTCGAAGGCAAGCCGTTATGGGCAATCATACTGATGTCCTGGGGCATCGCCTTCCTGGAGTACTGCCTGATGGTCCCCGCGAACCGCGTGGGCTATGCCAGCGGCCTGACCGGCTACCAGCTGAAGGTGATCCAGGAGGTCATCACCTTGAGCGTATTCGTCGGTTTCGCCTGGCTCGTCCTCGGCGAACGCTTCACCTGGAACTACGCCGTGAGCTTCGGGTTGATCCTGTTGGCCGTGTATTTCGCCACGGCTGTCAGACCGGGCGGCCACTGAACCCTCCGCGCGGGACGCCGGCGCGCTCAGTAGTAAATGCACGGTCAAAATGTTGACCGGGCAGGCATTTGCTAGGCATCTCACCCTACGTCGCTACCAACGCTCCTGCGTCAGGATCGTTTGGTCCTACCAACGCCAGTTGCACAGCCCCGCCCAACCATGTCGCGCAAAACCCGTCCCACACCAACCCAAGCGGCATTCACCCTGCCTGAGGTGATGGTCGCGATGCTGTTGATCTCGATGCTTTGCCTCTCGGTCTTTGCCGGACTCCAGCAGGTTTCGAGAGCAATGACCTCCATCGCACTCCGCACCGAGGCCGAACGGCTTCTCCAGGCCGAAGCCGAACGGTTGCTGAATGTCGATTACGCGAGCTTCACGAGTTCCGCCACGGAAACCATCACCAGCTCGTTCAAGACAAGCTTCACGGCGAAAAGGACCGCCGCGCTGGATCACAAGCAGCTGCCCACCGACAACGGGATGGGCCGGGTCGACTTCAAACGACAGGTCGTGAAGGTGGCATCCACCGACACCTCGACGACCCTGCGCGTCGACGTCAGCTGGGCGTGGCAGGGCAAGCCCAACGTCATCTCTGTCCCCCTGTTCCGAACCCGGTAAATGAAGATGAACACTTCCGCCCAGTCATTTCGGGTCCACAACGAGAGCCTTTGCCGGACGGGTCCCCGGCAGCCGGGCCGAGAGAACACGAGGCGCCGAGCCGGCTTCACCCTGACCGAGGTGCTGATTGCGACCTCGATCCTCGGCCTTTCGATGGCCATGACCATGACGGTGGTCGTCGCAGCGATGAAACGCGCGCAGCACACCGAACAGGGGCTGCAGGGAACCACTGAACTCCGCCGAGCGGCAGACTTCATTTCTCAGGCGGTCAGGACCGCCGCACGCATGCCCACGGTGAGCGCCGACGGGCTCACCCTGACCCTCCCGCCCAGGGACCTCGGCTACGCCGTCGTACTCGAGACGACCTATATCGACACGGTTCACGACGTGAAGGGCAGCAAGAGCACCATGCAGATGCTGCACATCGGCGACGCCACGCTGCCTCTCGTGCTCGCGGATGTCTGGGCCGGAAATGACCGCCCCGCAGGTGCGATTTCGGCGGCGGACATGACGAAATACTTCAAGACGTTCGACGATTTGGTGGCCGCTCCGGAAAACAAGGAGCTTGGCGACATGTTCAAGGAGGGCGACACGATCGTCATCCCCGCCACCTCCTACGGCGCCAGTGTCTCGAAGGTCATCAAGAGCATCAGCAACGGGAAGGGCAAAAAGACGCTGACAACCACCGACAAACTCGGAGTGGACGTGCCCAACGGCACGAAGATCGCCGCGACCACCGCCCACTCGATGATGTTCCAGGTCGTGAAGACGGGAACGAATGCCGGCGAGCTGCGCTACTACCCGAACAAGGATGAGACCTCGAAGTTCAGCGTGCTCGCTCGCGATATCGACCCAAGCCCGCTCTCCGATCCGTCCAAGACTACCAGTCTCGCGACCCTGCCGTTCGCGATCTCGGCCACGGCATCGAATTACGTGACCGTCACCCTTCAGAAGATTCCCGCCGGCACCATGGTCGGACGCACGTTCCAGGGTGTGCGAACCACGGTATTCACACGCAACGACCCCACGATACCATGACCTCGAAACGTTTCCCGGCGGCGTCACGTGGACTTCGCCAGCCAAAGTCGCTGCAGGATTCGCGCGGCAGCGCGCTGTTTCTCGTGCTCATCCTCGGCGTCGTCCTCACGACAGTCATCGGCGCCACCTTTGCCTACGTCAGCACGGTCCAGAAGGACGAGAGGCGAAGCAACGTGCGCAACGAGTCGATCTACGCCGCGGAGTATGCGTTCGAGGTCGCGTACCAGCAGCTGAACACGTTGATCAACCAGAACACGGTCAACCTCCCCTCGGTCGCCCAGACAAGCGGTTCCACGAATCGGGCAACCGCCCCGGTGTCCGTCTTCACTTCCGCCGCGGGCTACAACTGGGACGCATTCATCACGGTCCCCGTCCAGGACGGTGTTCCCGTCGACACGCATACCGGCTTCAACGCGTCCCAGGGCACCTACAAGTTCATGACCATCGTGGAACTGTCCCGCACCACCGGCAAGAACGCGCCGCCAGTGCACATGGAGTTTCACCGCGAGTGGGTCTACTCGCTCAGGCCGCTCTTTCAGTACGCCATCTTTTACAACGGTGACATGGAGCTCTTCCCCGGAGCCGATTTCATCGTGAACGGCCGCGTGCACTCGAACGGCCGCATCTACACAGGCACGACCGCAAGCATCACGTTCTCGGACTACGTCACCGACGTGAACGGCGTCTCCAACAAGTACAACAAGCCCGCCGATCCCCGCACCCAGGGTGCGCTCAACGGCAAGATCACCTACAGCAAGGACACGCCCGTGGTCTCGAGCCGGCAGAGCCCGCCGGGTGACGTCAGCGCGAACACCAGCGACGACAATCACAATAACGACGGTCCGCGCGAACTGATCGAGGTGCCCGTCACCGCCCAGAGCGACGACAACTCCACCGAGCGGCTGTACAACAAGGCGGGCCTGAAGATCCTCGTGAACACCACGGCGTCCGACAAGGCCATCGACAACGGCGTCACCGTCCCCGCCAAGAGCCGCATGTTTCTGACCGCCGACGGCACCGTGATTCCGTCCAGCGATCCCATGGCGACCTACCTGGCCGGACTCGTCTCGTCGGGCACGTTCCACGACTACCGCGAGAAGTCGGATTTCACCACGACCGACGTCGACGTCAGCAAGATCAACGATGCCTACAACGCCGGCGGCCTTCCCCAAACGATTCCCAACGCGAACAAGTGGCCGAACGACACCACCGTTCCCGCCGCGCTGAAAAACACCGCGATCCCCAGTTCGCTTCGGGGCAAGAAGCTCTGGAACGGCGTCCTTTACGTGAGCGATGTCACGAATTCCGCCTCCAGCCGCAAGGGAGTGAAGCTCGTCAACGGAACAAAACTTCCCGACGGGAACGTGACTTCGAGCCCCACCAAGGGGCTCACCATCGTCACCAGCAATGCGGCCTTTGTCGTCGGCGACTACAACACCGGCGGCGTGCCTCCGGTCGATGGCGACAAGGCAAAGGTGACCGACGCCAACTGCGTTTCCGGCTACACCGTGCAACCGGCCGCCGTGATTGCCGATGCGGTCACCGTGGTCTCGAGCAACTGGACGTCCGGCAAATACGACAGCCAGAGCTCGCTCTCGAAACGGCCCGCAGCCAACACCACCGTCAACTCCGCACTTATCTCGGGCATCGTCGCCTCCGATGGCACCGCCTACAGCGGCGGCGTCGAGAACTACATCCGCCTCCTGGAAGACTGGGATGGCCGGCGCCTCACCTACTACGGTTCGATGGTCAACGTGTACCAGAGCCAGGAGTCCACCGAGCATTGGCTGACCACCGGGAATTACTACAACGCGCCCACGCGCAACTGGTATTTCGACGTCAATTTCCTCGATCCGAACAAGCTGCCGCCCGGCACTCCCATCGTACGCAGCCTCATGCGCGGGCAGTGGGCGCAGGTGAAATAGCAGGGTAAGGTTGGTGTTGTAGCCAAGGTCTTGATGGCGCCGGGGACTTGATGTAGCCGGGGTCCGCAGCCCCCGGTGCGTTGGGGGCTTGGCCGTCTTCGCATGCTCCCAATCCCCGGCCTCTGCGGAGGCCGGCTACACCCGACTATCGCATCCCGCCGCCTCGTTGTAGCCGCGGTTCGCAGATCGCGGTGGCTGTGAGTAGGGAGGCTCCGCCGCGGCTCAACCTCGCGCGCCGCGCCAGACGCGCCTAACCTTTTTTACCCTTGACGTGTGCAGCTGTACACGCCATGGCTTCTCCCATCGTTTATCCGTCCTTGCCTCGGGTTCCTCCCGACGCACGCTGACCCAAAACTGGTACACACCCGAATCTCATTCGTCCTTCCCATGTCAAAAGCCGCTCCCGCCCCCGTCACCAAGCCCAAAGCCGAGGTCGCCGTCACAAGCCCTGCACGCGACAAGAACATCGAACTCGCGCTCTCCTCCATCACCAAGCAGTTCGGCGAGGGCTCGATCATGCGGCTCGGCGACGCGACGAAGATGAAGGTCGAAACCCTGTCGACTGGCTCGCTCGCCATCGACCTCGCACTTGGCGTCGGCGGCCTCCCCCTCGGACGCATCATCGAAATTTATGGCCCGGAATCCTCCGGCAAGACGACCTTCTGCTTGAGTGTGATCGCGGAAGCACAGCGCAAGGGCGGACTCGCGGCGTTCATTGACGTCGAACACGCGCTCGATCCGAAATACGCCCGCATCGTCGGCGTGAACCTCGACGACCTCCTGGTTTCCCAGCCGGATTCCGGCGAGGACGCCCTGAACATCGCCGAGACCCTGATCCGCTCCAACTCGATCGACGTCATCGTGATCGACTCGGTCGCCGCCCTGATTTCGAAGCAGGAACTCGACGGTCAGATGGGCGACGCCACCGTCGGCTCGCAGGCGCGGCTGATGTCGCAGGCCATGCGCCGGCTCACCGCGGTCGTCAGCAAGACCAAGTGCGTCTGCATCTTCACCAACCAGATCCGCGAGAAGATCGGCGTCATGTTCGGCAACCCCGAGACGACCCCCGGTGGTCGCGCCCTTAAGTTCTTCTCCTCGATCCGCATCGACATCCGCCGCAAGGACCAGATCAAGACCCCCGAGGGTCGCGTCGTGGGCAACCGCACGAAGATCAAGGTCGTGAAGAACAAGGTGGCTCCTCCGTTCACCGAGTGCGAATTCGACATCATGTACGACGAGGGCATCTCCGCCAACGGCTCGCTTCTCGATCTCGGGCTGGAACACAAGATCCTCGAAAAGAAGGGCGCGTGGATCGCGTACGAAGGCAACCTGGTCGGCCAGGGTCGCGACGCCGCCAAACTCGCCCTCAAGGAAAAGCCTGAGGTCGCCGACAAGATCAAGAAAGCCATCCTCGAGAAGGTCAGCGTCAAGGGCGGCGAAACCGTCACCGGCAGCGACTCGGAAAAAACCGAGAGCTGAGGTTTTCGCGCAGCGCGAAAACCTAGGCGCTCCGCGGAGACGTCGCCGCCGGCGTGATCGAGCCCGGATTCTTCCTGTGGGCGGGGTGCCCTCACCCCGCGCTTGGGCATTCCAAGCGCCAAAGGAGCTCCCAGTTCGAAGCGAGTGGCTCAACCACCGTGGCCAACGGACCCAGGCTGCAACAGGGGCGTTCGCAGGTGTAGCGGTAAGCGTGAGCGAGCCGGCCGGCCGCGTCGCGGCCGCGTTCCAGGTTCAATGTTCGAGGTTCAAGGTTGCTGCGACGCCTCGCCGAAGCCTTTCGCGATCTTTGTTCGTCGTGCCGGACCCCGGCTACAACACCAGCCGACCCGATCGGTATTGCCGGCCCTCTCCGCCCACGTCTGGTCTTCGCTCCTCGTAGCGGTAAGCGTGAGCGAGCCGATCTCGCAGCGCGCTGGGATGCGCGTTTGCGCCGCGCCTTTCTTCTGTTGATCCGACTCCCGGGCCCGAAATAGTAACGTCCGCCCACCGTGATCAACATCCACCACCTGGAGCTGTTCTACTACGTCGCGCGCCACGGCGGCATCAGCGCCGCCGTCCGCAACATGCCGTACGGGATCCAGCAGCCTGCCGTCAGCGGTCAGATCCTGCAGCTCGAAGAAGACCTCGGGGCCACCCTCTTCGAACGTCAGCCGTTCCGGCTCACGCCCCAGGGCGAGGAGCTCCTCGCGTTCATCAAGCCTTTCTTCGACAACGTCGAGCAGGTCGGCGAACGGCTCCGCAGGAATTTCGCACCGCAGCTCAGGATCGGCGCCGCCGAGGTCGTGCTGCGCCACCACCTGCCCGCCGTCATCGCACGACTCAAGCAGTCACACCCGGGCTTCCGGCTCATGCTCAGGTCCGGCTTTCAATCCGAGATGGAGGCATGGCTTCAGTCAGGCGAGCTCGACCTGGCCGTCCTTCCTCTCCGGAAACGCCCACCCCCGCACACCCGGGCGACGCCTCTTCTCCGGCTCCCGCTCGTCCTTCTCGCGAACCGAAAGGCGAAGATCAAAAACGCGGACGAACTCTGGAAACGGGGCCGCATCGATGAACCGTTGATCGCGTTGCCACCCGCCGAGCCGATGTGCGAGGCGTTCCAGGCGGAACTCCAGCGTCGACGCGTGACGTGGCCGTATTCCACCGAGGCAAGCTCCCTCGAGCTGATCACCCAGTACGTCGCAGACGGCTCCGGTTTCGGGTTGAGCATCGCCGTGCCCGAAATCGTGAAGCAGAAGGATATCCGCGTCATTCCGCTCGACGGCTTCGAGCCCATCGAGCTCGGCGTGCTCTGGCGCGGCGAACCCAGCCCGTTGATACGTCTCGCGCTTCAGCACATCCAGACGTACGTCCGTGAAACCTGGCCGGAGCAGTCCGTGCCCGCCGCCGTGGACACCGCAGCCGTGCAGCCTATCCGCGCAGAGTGAGGCACGCCGTTGGGAGCGACCCCGCCTCGCGGCGTAGGAGAAACGCGCACAAGAAACACGATTTAGAAGGATGCAGCACGAAGGACCGAGCCGGTTGAATCACGGATGAACTGGACCAAGGCACGGTAACCGCGAAGGACGCGAATGAGCGCGAAGGCGTATGGCCGTACCGGACTTTCGCGTGTGTTGGCGCGCTTCGCGGTTTTCCAATCGTGCTGTGGGCGGGGTGCCCACACCCCGCGTTTCCGACGACAGACGCCGACAGACGGCCGGCCCAGCGGTCCGGCCCTACGCAGACCGTCCCGGATCAGTGGTTCGACGTTCGGTTGCGGCGGAGCCGCTCCAGGTTTGTGGCGGGTCTCCCATTCGCGGTTCAGGGTTCCGCGTCGTACTCATCAACCGTGCACGGTCGTCGTCGCCCCGTTTGGCGTCACCGCCGAGAGCGCCAGCACCAGTTCGCGGTGATTCGTCTTCCCACTGCCAAGCTTCGGGATCGAACGCACGGTCCGAAGCTCGCGCGGCGCAGCCAGGTTCGAGAAGCCTTTCTCCCGGAGCACCGCACGGACTTCCGGTAGCTTCAGCCGGGGTTCATTCGTGACCGCAACGAGGACCTCGCCCTTGTCGGAGTCGGGCCGCGCGATGACGGCCGTCTCGCACCGGGCGCCAAACTGAGGGAACGCACCAGCGAGCGCATCCTCGATTGCCGTCAGGCTCACCATTTCGCCACTGACCTTCGCGAAGCGCTTCATGCGTCCGCGCAGATGGACAAACCCCTGCGCATCCACTTCCGCAATATCGCCGGTGTCATACCAGCCGTCGAGCGCCTGGAACGCCGCGTTCGCCTCGGGGTTCAGATACCCTTTCATCACATTCGGACCGCGCACAAAGAGCCGCCCACCGGCCGAAACTCCTTCCACCGCCTCGAGTCGGCACTCCATGCCCGGGAGCAACCGTCCCGCCGAACCCACCCGGGGCTCGACCCAGGTGTTCACGCTGAGCACAGGGCTGCACTCCGTCGCGCCATAGCCTTCCAGCACGCGCACGCCGAACTTCCGTGACCAGGTCTCCAGCGTGTTCGCCTGCACCTTCTCCGCGCCCGAAACCAGGTAGCGCATCGAGCGAAAGTCGTACGGATGCGCCTTCCGCGCGTAGCCGTTCAGGAAGGTGTTTGTTGCCAGCAGCACCGTGCAGTTCCGCTCGTACACCATCGCGGGCACGATGCGGTAGTGCAGAGGTGAGGGATAAAGGAAGGTGTAGCAGCCGCGCACCAGCGGCAGCAGCGTGCCGGCCGTGAGCCCAAAGCTGTGGAAGAGCGGCAGCGCATTGAAGAACCGGTCCGTATCCGAAATGTCCATCACCGCCAGCGACTGCCGGATGTTCGCCAGCAGGTTCGCATGCGTCAGTTCGACGCCCTTGGGCGTGTTTTCCGAGCCGCTCGTGAAAAGGATCACCGCGGTATCGTCCGACGACGGACCGCCACGACGAAACCGCCGGCCGACCGCGAACCGGTGGCGCACCACGGCGCCAAGCTTGGAGAGGCCGGGCAACGAAGCGCGGACGTCCTCCAGGTAAACCAGCCGCATCCCCGCCTCCTCGAACGGCCTCACTTCGAGCCGCGACTTCTCGAGGAATGCGCGCGACGTGACGATCTCCTCCAGCCCGGCCAGCTTCGCACACCCGACCATCGTCGCGACGCCACTCGAAAAATTGAGGATCGTCGGGATCTTCCCCGCCGCCCAGAGGCTCAGGAGCGTCACTGGCATTGCATTCACATTCGGGAGCAGCACGCCGACGCGGGCGCCCCCCGCGACGGAAAGCCGGCCGGCCCAGGCTCCGGACAGCACATCCACTCCCACCATCAGCCGTCGGTAGCGAAGCGGCACGAACGAGATATCCTCCAGCGCCTCGCCACCGGGAATGAAGGCGGCCGTCTCCGCGACCGCGGCGAGAACGTTCCGCGGTCCGAACGCATGCTCGACATCGAATTGCTGCGTCATCATGCGATCGCGGAGCCACTGCGTGAGCCGGTGACGCGCCTCCATGTGTGACAGCCCCTCGGTATCCGGCGCCTGCAGGACAGGACTAAAATGCGCGCTAACCCGCGGGAACCACCTTGTCCAGCCGGGGTGCCGCACCCACTTCAGCCGCATCGCCCCACGCAGGTAGCAGGTGATAACCTTCGCATTCGTCTTCCGAATCAGGAACCCGGAACCGTCGAACAGCTTCATCAGCCCGCCGGTGCAGGAGATCCGACCTTCGGCGAACAACACGAGGCGGCCGCCTTTCTCGAGATGCTCGGCCATCGAGCGCACCGCGTACGGCGAGGTTGGGTCGATCGGAAACGTGCGCTTCCCGAGGACGATCGCCCGATGAATCCAACTCAGTCGCGCCGTGGTCGTCGTTGCCACGAATTTCCAGTCGTCCTCCAGCACCACGTAGAGGAACAGCCAGTCGAGCCAGGACACGTGATTCGGAACCAGCAGGACCGGCCCCGGTGTATTCAACACGTCGACATTGAACGCGCGGTACCGGAAGAGCACACGGAGCAGAAGCTTCAGGAGAGTCTTCATGGGATGCTCCTCCTGCTCAGGACTCGGTGACCGACTCGGCCTCGGCAATCCGCGCCGTTGCCAGCCGGGGAATCCGCAACGCGAGCGCCAGCAGCGCCAGCGTGGTCGCAACCGCGATGAAAATGCCGTTGGCCAGCAACCCCGCTCCGGTCAGCAGGGCCATGAAGCCCATGCCCGCCAGCATCGCGAAATAGTCGGTGAAATTCTGCACCGCGATCGTCTTGCCACGCTTCGCCGGGTCGCTCTCGTGCTGCAACGCGGCGTTCAGCGGGATCAACAGAAGCCCCGAAGCCAGCCCCGAGGCCACGAGCAGGGCAATCGCCACGACCAATCCCGCGCGTCCGCCGACCAAACCGAGCAGCGCCACCGAAACCGCGAGGAGAACGCCATACCGGCGGGTCCAGGAGAGGTCGCCTGTCCGGTGCCATTGGCCCGCAAGGAGACTGCCGCTGACGATGCCAAGGATCATGCCGATCTTGAGAAGCGTCAGACGCTCGTTGGTGATCTCCGCGACGCCCGCGGTCTGCATGGCATTCAGACCCCAGCCCTGCAGGTTGGCCCGCAGCACCGCGCCGACGAACCAGAACATGCCGCACCCAAGCAGCACCCGGCCAAGCCGTGGATGAAGGACCAGGTCGCGCAGGCTGCGACCGAACGCACCCACGCTGTCCCGGAGTTTCGCGCTCGCGTCGTGCGGCGTGCGTGACATCGCGGCGTTCAGCACCAGCGCACACACATAAAACCCCGCGTTCACGAGGTAGCAGAGAGGTAGGGAGCGGGAATGGTCGAACAGCTTCGCACCGCCCCAGAGTCCGCCGAGGATCGCCACCAGGGTGAGCATCTCCACCGTCCCGTTTGCCTTCACGAGCCGTTCCGCCGGCAGGATTTCCGGAAGAATGCCGTACTTCGCCGGCGAATAGACAC
>JAJYAR010000051.1 GCA_021779435.1 bacterium | reverse complement strand
GTTGGTGGTGAAACAGCAGTCGGAATGGACGGCGAAGGACCGGGCCTCGATCGAAGGGTACAAGGAGCTCAAGCATCTGGAGCAGCGCGCGTCGGCGGGCGACCTGACGCCGGCGGAGCGCACGCACATGGATCTGCTGCTCGACCGCAGCGCGCGCGGCGAACTGCACAGCTACATCACGCTCCTGCCCCCGGTGCTTTTCTACGGCGTCTTCGCGGCGGTCGTCGGAGCCTACATCGTGATGGGAGGCATGACGGCCGCGGCCGTCAACGAGGGGCTGCAGAGCGTGCTCATCATCGTCTTTTCGGTGCTGCTGGTGCCGGTGGGGCTGCACGCCATAGGCGGCTGGCATGCGCTTGGACAGAAGGTGCCCAGGCGAATGTTCGACCTGTTCGGGTCGGGCTCAGCGGGGCAGTTCTCGACCTGGAGCCTGCTGGCCATCCTCCTGGTGAGCATCGTGCAGAACGGCGGGCTCAGCCACAACATGGGCATCTGCGGCTCGGCGACGAACGAGTTTTCGGCGCGCAGCGGGGTATCGGGCACCTATTTGAAACGCCTCATGATCATCCTGTGGGTGTTTGCGGGCCTGATTGCGTTCGCCGTGTTCGGCGCCGGAGGGCTTTCGGATCCGGACGCGACCTGGGGTGCGCTCTCGAGCCGCCTGCTCGGGCCGGGCCTGATCGGGCTGATGCTGGCGGGCGTGCTGGCGGGCACGATGTCGACGCTGGCAGCCAAGGCCCTGGCGATCTCGTCGCTGTTTGTGCGCAACGTCTATCGGCAGATCTGGCCCGACATTTCCCAGGAGAGGGGCGTGTTCTTCGCGCGCTGCACGATCGTGGTGATCCTGGCGCTTGGTGCGATGTCGGCCTGGCTGATGGGCGACTTCCTCTCGATCGTGAACATCGTGCTGACAGTGAATGTGCCCTTCGGGGCATGCGTGCTGATGATCTTTTTCTGGCGTCGGATGACGTCGTCGGCGGTGTGGGCCTGCGTGGTGCTGTCGACGCTGACGATCCTGGTGGTGCCGTGGACTGCATCGAAGTTTCCGGTGCTCAGCCACAACCAGTCGCTTGCGCAGATGGCGCCCACCCCGTCGGGGGAGCCCGCGGGGGTGTATTTCGACAACGTGGTGCATGAGAAGGCCAACGACCTGGCGAGTCCGCTGGTCGGCGAAGGACGCTTCGATTTCGAATGCTGGCTGATGAGCCGGGTGGGGTTGAACGTCGCGAAGCTCGCCCCGAGCCAGAGGATGACGCTCCAGTTCTTCTTCGACGGACTCTTTCCGTTTGCGGTGCTGTTGGTCGGCAGCTGGCTGACCCGTGACACGCAACCCGAGCGGGCGGCCCAATTCTACGGCAAGATGAAGACGCCGGTCGGTGCGACGCCGGAGCTGGAGGCGGCGGCGATGGCGCAGACGCGGAGCGATCCGGGGCGTTTCGATCACACCAAGTTGTTTCCGGGGTCGAATTGGGAGTTCTGCAAATGGGATCGCGTCGATGCGGTCGGATTTGCGGCGTGCTGCGCGGCGTCGTTTGCGATCGTGGTGGTGTTCGTGCTGCTGCTGCACTGGGCGGCTCCTTGAGGCGGCAGTCGACCGACACCATGAAGATTGGAGTCATCCTGCATCCCGGCACGGGAGCGACCAGCAAGGTGCGCTGGGCGCTGTGGGCGGGGTTGTTCGCATTGAACGCGGTGGTCGGTTTCGGTGGCACCGCCCCGAAGCCGGATCCCTACCTGTTCGTATATTTTGTCGGACAGGGCCAGGATGGCCTGCATCTGGCGTGGAGCGCGGACGGCGACCACTGGCGAGCCCTGAATGGCGGCCGGGCCTGTCTGCCTCCTGAGATCGGCGGCGACCGCCTGATGCGCGACCCCTGTGTTGCCCAGGGACCGGACGGGGTGTACCACCTCGTCTGGACGACGGGGTGGTGGGACCGTGAGATTGGGACTGCGTCGACGAGGGATTTCCTGAAATGGACTCCCGAACGGGCGATCCCGGTGATGGCCAAGGAGGCGAAGGCGAGAAATTGCTGGGCACCGGAGGCGTATTGGGACGCGACGCGGTCGCGTTTCCTGATCTATTGGGCGACGACCATTCCGGGCCGGTTTCCGGCGACGGACGGCTCCTCGGAGCATGGGCTCAACCACCGCATCTATTGTACGACGACGAAGGACTGGGTGCATTTCGCGCCCACGCGCCTGTTCTCGGATCCGGGCTTCAGCGTGATTGACGCGACGATGATCGAGGACGAGAAGGGGATTTTTCACATGATCGCGAAGGACGAGACCGTTCATCCGGTGGTGAAGCGCCTTAGGATGGCGACGGCGGCCGATCCGGAGGGTCCGTGGACGACCTTCCAGGCGCCGTTCACGCGCGCCTGGGTGGAGGGCCCGACGGCGATCCGGGTGGGCGACGACACGGTTGTCTATTACGACGAGTATCGGGAAAAGCGTTACGGTGCGGTGCGTTCGAGGGACCTGGTGCACTGGCAGGACATCACCGCGCAGATTTCGGTCCCTGCGGGGGCCCGGCATGGAACGATGATCCGCGTGCCCTGGTCGGTGGTCGACCGCCTGCAGGCTGCGCTGCCGGGACCCGCGGCCAAGTGATCCTTTTCAACCCAAGAAATCCAACATGAATCCCCCGCGCCTTCTACGCACGATAGGTTCCGCGGTCCTCCTGGCAGTTGCCGGGCTGGGCCTGCACGCGCAAACCGTGGCTCACGATCCGGACATGCGGCACAATCCGCCTCCGACCGAGGAGCCGCGCGATCCCAGGCTGCCGACTGTCTTCATCGCGAGCGACTCGACCGCCGCGAATTACGGCGGACATCCGATCCAGGGCTGGGGCGCTCCGTTCCACGACTATTTTGATCCGGCAAAGATCAATGTCGTGAACCTCGCGCGCGGCGGACGCAGCAGCCGCACCTATATCACCGAGGGGCTCTGGGCCAAGCTCCTGAGCCAGGTGAAGGGCGGAGACTATGTCCTGATCCAGTTTGGACACAATGATTCCGGGGCGATCAACGCGGAGCCCCCGGGGTCGAAATGGCCGCTGCGCGCGCGCGGATCGCTGCCGGGCATCGGCGACGAAAGCCAGGCCATCGACAATGTGCTGACCGGAAAACACGAGATCGTGCACACCTTCGGCTGGTATCTGCGGAAGATGATCCGCGATGTGCGGGCGAAGAGCGCCACGCCGATCATAGTGTCGCTCACCGTGCGCGACATCTGGCGGGATGGAAAGGTGGAGCGTGGCGACGGACATTATCGCGAATGGGACCGCGAGGTCGCGCAGCAGGAAGGCACGGACTTCATCGACCTGACGCGGATCGTCGCAGACCGCTACCAGGAGCTTGGCGAGGCGAAGGTGAAGACCTTCTTCCCGCGCGACCATACGCACACCAACAGCGAGGGCGCGGACCTCAACGCCGCCTCGGTGGTGGCCGGCCTGGAGGGGATTCGCGGCGGGCCCTGGAGGCATTACCTGTCCGCCAAGGGCCTCGCGATTCCGCCTGATTTCCTGGTCTGGCTGAACCTCCCCGAGCCGGCCAATCCGAAGCTCCCCACGCTGATGATCATCGGCGACTCGACTGTGCGTAACGGCCGCGGCGACGGCCGGGGCGGCCAGTGGGGCTGGGGTGACGAACTTTCGCCGTACTTCGATCTCTCGAAGATCAACGTCTGCAATCGCGCCGTGGGCGGCACGAGCAGCCGCAGCTTCATCACGCTGGGCTACTGGGAGCGCGTGCTGACCCTGCTCAAGCCGGGCGATTTTCTGGTCATGCAATTTGGCCACAACGACGAGGGGCCGCTCAACGACACGAGCCGCGCCCGCGGGACGATCAAGGGTGTGGGCGACGAGTCGCAGGCGATCGACAACCTGCTCACGAAGAAGCACGAGATCGTGCACACCTATGGCTGGTACCTGCGCAAGTATATCCGCGAGGCGAAGGCCCGAGGCGTGACGCCGATCGTGTGTTCGCAGATTCCCCGCATGATCTGGAGGGATGGAAAGATCGTGCGTTCGGACAAAACCTATTCCGGCTGGGCTCGCGAGGTGGCGCAACAGGAGGGCGTGGCGTTCATCCCGTTGAACGAACTGATTGCGGAGCGTTATGACGCGATGGGGCCCGAGAAGGTGAAGACGATGTTTGGCGATCCCCACACGCACACCAGCCTGATTGGAGCGAAGCTGAATGCCGGGATCGTGGCCGCCGCGCTGCGTGCGCTTCCCGGGGCGCCGCTGGCGCCCTACCTGCGTGCCCAGTGAACGGCGGCGATTGTGAGACCGGCTTCGCCCGCGGGGACGGGCCGGTCAGCCCGCCGCGGTCGCGGCCGTCCGCTTCTTTGGGGCGGCAGTGCGAAGGGTGGGGCCCTCGATCAGGCGGGCGGGGATGGTGGTGAGCGACGGCTCGGCCGGCACGCCAAACTCGTTATGGAGGAGCTGGCCGATCACCAGCTCCGCTGCGCGGGCGCCGAGCTGGGGGGCCTGAAAATCGAGGGCGGCACAATCGTTGTTTGTGCGCAGGGAGTTGAGGCAGACGAAGCCGTGGGTCTTGGGAATCTTCGCGCCGCACTCCTTCATCCATGCCAGCGCCTCGACCTTGTGTCCGAGGACGACATCGGGCTCGTGTTTCCTGAACCAGGCGACGAAATCGTCGCGCGTCACGGATTTCAGACGAAGCACGGGGACGGCATCGATATCGGGCAGATAACGTTGGAGTGCGAGGAATGCGCCCTCCCACCGGAAGTGCAGCCGTTCGTCGTGCAGGATCTCCATGTAGAGGCCGGGCCGCCGGTATCCCCGGGCGTGGAGCGTCTGCAGCAGTGCGATCATGGATCGGTAGTGATCGGAACAGACGCAATGGAGTGGCGGGTGACTGATCAGATAGTCGATGTACACCGCCGTGTAGCGCGGCCAGCTCAGGCTGGAAAAGTCGGGGAATGCGAGCACGGGCAGGATGACGAGGCCCTGGATGCCGCGGGTATGCAGGATGGTGTCGAGGCGGCTGAGTCGGACTCCGTCGGGGCTCGTCTGAAACCGCTCCACCTTGAAGCCCAGCCGATTGGCTCGCTCGGTGACGCCGGCCAGCACGCTTTCGTTGTAGCGCACGGCGTGGTCGGTCTGGGGGCCGTCGATCATCTCGATGGCGCCGATCACTCCGCGGAATTTCTGGCCGGAGGAGCGGCGCAGGTGGGACATCACGGCGGCGGTGAGCGGATTGCGCTCATAACCCGCCGCCTCGGCGGCGGCGCGGACGCGGCTGACGGTTTTGGGATTTACCCTCGGCGAGCCTCGCAGGGCATCGGAGATCGTGGTGCGGGAGAGGCCCAGTGAGCGGGCAAGGGAGCGCAGGGTGGGGGTAGCCATCGGGAGTGGGGTGACCATTGCCTTTCGAGTCCGGGAATCAACGGAATATTCGGACTGGCCGAATTCGTCCCCGAAGACGATCCGAATTCGGACTGTCATGCAGTCGGCGCGGTGGCGTGAGACGGGAGCGCCCGTAGGTTTCCGCAGGCTCATCCATCTTCCCCTCCCCATGATCCGCAAAGCCTTTGTGATGTCCGTCAACGCCGGATGCGAGACCGAGTACGAGCGCCGCCACAAGCCGATCCGTGCCGAGCTCGAGGCGGTGCTGAAGTCGCACGGGGTTTCCAACTATTCCATCTTCCTGCTCCCGCAGACCCGCCAGCTCTTCGCGTATGTGGAAATCCAGGACGAGGCCCGCTGGGCGGCGATCGCCCGGACGCCCGAGTGCCAGCGCTGGTGGAGCCACATGGCGGACGTGATGCCGGCAAACGCGGACCACAGCCCGGTATCGGAGACTCTCCGGGAAGTATTCCATCTCGACTGAGCACCCGGCGGCGCGGAACGCCGCGCGCCCCATTTCCAAACCTCCGCGGCGAACCCCTGGCCGTCGTCCAACCCCGCCAACCGTCCCCGTCATGTCGAAGCAGGTCTCCCGTCGTGAGTTCGTGAAGAGTGCAGTCCTTGCCGCGGCCGGGACGCGGCTGGCCGGCTCGCTGGCCGGGGATACCCTGCCGGGCGGGCATGCGGTCACGGTGCCCGTCGGCCGTCCCGGTTCGGCGGACGTGCGGTGGCTCGACGGCGCGCCACCGGCGGCGCTGACTGGCGCGTCGTGGGGAATGCCCTGGCCCGTTGGAAGGCATACTGCGGGCACCCGCTTCTCGCTTCGCACGCGCTCGGGATCGCAGGTGCCGCTGCAGAGCTGGCCGCTGGCAACCTGGCCGGACGGCTCGCTCAAGTGGACGGCGCATGCGGTTCCCGCGGACCTCCGTCTGGAAGACGGCTACGAGGTGGTGCCCGGTGAGCCCTCAGAGCCTGCAAATCCGCTGAGCGTGCGGGATGCGGACGGGATGATCGAGATCGACACGGGCGTCATTCGGGCCCGCGTGGCCAAGACCGGCCGTGTGCTTGTGTCCAGTGTGACCCGCGGCGGGGTCGAGATCCTGCGCAATGGGCGGCTCGTGCTGCTCCGTCAGGAAACGCCGGAAGCGGGCGAGGAGCCGCAGGCATTCGAGGGTGAAATTGAGCATGCGGTGATCGAGCAGGGCGGCCCGGTGCGAGCGGTGGTGCGGCTGGAGGGCCGGCATGCCGCGGTGGGCGCCGGCCGGGCCTGGCTGCCGTTCATCTTGAGATTCTACCTTTACTCGGGCGGCGATGCGGTGCGGGTGATGCACACGATCGTCTACGACGGTGACGAGCACAGGGATTTCATACGCGGGCTTGGACTGCGTTTCGAGGTGCCGATGCGGGGAGAGCTGTACGACCGGCACATCCGGTTCTCAGGCGAAGGAGAGGGGCTTTTCGGCGAGGCGGTGCGCACGGTGACGGGCCTGCGCCGGGATCCGGGAGAGGAGGTGCGCGCCGCGCAGATTGCGGGCCTGGCGACGCCTCCGATCGACACGTGGAGCCCGGCTGTGTCGCAGCGTCTCCGCTACGTTCCGGCCTTCGCGGACTGGAGCCTGTTCCAGTCCAGCGCCGACGGCTTCGAGATCCGCAAGCGCACCAAGCCCGGGTTCACCTGGCTGAGCTCGGCGCGCGGGCGGCGGGCCGGCGGCCTGGGGTACGTGGGCACGCCGCGGGGGGGCGCGGCCTTCGGAGTGCGCAATTTCTGGGAGAGCAATCCCGCCGAACTCGCGATCGTGGGGGCGGCCGGGGACGTGGCGGAGGTCACGGCGTGGCTGTGGTCGCCGCGGGGCGGGGCGATGGACCTGCGGGGGTATCACGACACGATGGGCGAGGACACCTACGCGAAGCAGCTGGAGGCGTTGGACATCACGTATGAGGATTACGAGCCTGGCTTCGACAAGCCGGAGGGTGTGGCTCGCACGAGCGAGCTGTTCGTCTGGGCGCTGCCGGCGACGCCGTCGCGCGAGCGTCTTGCGCAGCTGGCCGGGGCCGTGCGGACGCCGCCGGTGCTCGTGACCACGCCTGCGTACCTCCAGGCCTGCGGGGTATTCGGAGGGCTGTGGACGCCGGTGGACCGCTCGACGCCGGCGCGCGCCGCGATCGAGGACAGGCTGGCCTGGAACTTCCGGTTCTACGAGCAGCAGCGGGAGGAGCGCCGGTGGTATGGATTCTGGAACTACGGGGACGTCATGCACACCTATGACGCGGACCGTCACGAGTGGCGGTACGACGTGGGCGGCTTTGCGTGGGACAACTCGGAGCTGTCGACCGACATCTGGCTGTGGATGTATTTCCTGCGGACGGGGCGCGCGGACGTATTTCGGTTTGCAGAGGCGATGACGCGGCACACGGGCGAGGTGGACGTGCACCACGTGGGCCGCTTTGCGCCGCTGGGCTCCCGTCACAACGTGCTTCACTGGGGCTGCAGCGCGAAGCAGCTGCGCATCAGCACGGCGGCCAACCGGCGCTACTACTATTACCTCACCGGCGACGAGCGTTTCGGGGAATTGATGAGCGCGCAGGTGGAGGCGCTGCGGACGTTGGCGATGATCCAGCCCGGCCGGAAGGTCATGCCAGCGGACCGTGTTGCGCCGCCCGATCCCCATGCCACGGGAGCCTATGTGGGATTCGGGACGGACTGGGGATCGATTGCCGCGGCGTGGCTGACGGAGTGGGAGCGCACCGGCGATGTGCGCATACGGGACCGCCTGGTTGCGAGCATGCGGTCGATCGCGGCGCAGCCCGAGGGGTTTTTCACGGGCGGGGCGCGGATCGATTTCGATTCGGGGGTGTTTGCGCGCTCGGGCGATCCCCGGCCGCACGCCTCGCACCTGAGCGCGGTCTTCGGACTGGTGGAGATCTGCGCGGAGCTGAACCAACTGCTGGACGAACCGGCGTTTCGGAAAGCCTGGCTGGAGTATTGCGAACTCTACAACGCGTCCCCGATGGAGCAGGAGCAGGTACTTGGGCCGGGGATACACGACCACAGCCTGCGGCAGGCGCATTCGAGGCTCACGGCCTATGCGGCGAGCCTCGGGCACAACCCCGCGCTCGCACACCGCGCGTGGGAGGAGTTTTACCACGGGGATCGCAGGCCGCCGGGACCGCTCGAAACGATCCACGTCGCCGGCCCGGCGGTGTTGCGGCCCGTCGACGAGGCGCCATGGGTGTCGAGCAACGACACGGCCCAGTGGGGACTCGCCGCCATCGAATGCCTGGCCCTGATCGGAAACGTGCTGCCGGCCCGCGGCGACTAGGCCGGACACCATGCTCACTGTCCCGTCCTCAATTCAGATGACAGCCCCGCATGTGCCTAAGTTGGGCAATTCGGACGGTCTGAATCGTGTGCCCGTTGAGGTCACGGGCCAACTTTGAGATCAAAGGAGATCATGAATTCGGGGCTCCAGCCCAACCCTCTTCCGTTCTGTCCACGCTCCGGAGTGCCTTCCGTGGCCCGGCTGATCCTTGGTCGCCACCACCGCACTGCGCAGCCGCGTCTGGCCAGCCATCCTTTCCAACTCAACTCTTTCCATGGGCTTCTATTTTGAAGATCACCAAAGCATGTTCGCGCAGGCGGACATGCGGGTACCGATGACGCTCGAGGCAATTGTCAGGCGTTACCGCGGGCAGAATCCGGCCCAGCCGCCGACGTTTCGCGCCTACGTCAACGAGGGCATAGTCCGCGGGGCGGACTATCGCTACCAGGCGGACTTCAATCGGGAATTTCCGACGGCTCCGATGGGCGCCTTTGTCTATGCGTGGGCCAGAATCTGGTCGGAGGGGCGTACGGAGATCCAGTTTGCCGTGACGGTGCAGTGTCCGACGGTGCTGTATCGAAACCAGCAGCGGCTGTATAGCTCGACGGTCGTCGAGGAGCGGGACCCGACGGTGAGGCAGACAGTGCGGGTGAGCCTGGAGCCCGGCTGGAATCATCTGGTGATGCGGTTTGCCAAGACGAAGGCGGGCTTTGGCGGGGTCTTTGGAACCTGGCTTGGAAAGCAGCCGTACTATTTCCTCATGCCGACGGCGAATCGGGCCGGGCAGGAGGGGTGGCTATTCAGCGAACCGCAGGCCAAGGAACTGTCATTTGTTCCAGGCAACGGCATGAGCGAGGAGGACACCGGGATCGTGTGGCTGCCTAAATCGCAGTGGACGCGCAAGGAGCTTTCGCACGGTCAATGCAGGCGGATTTTCGGCCTGATCGAAGGCGCCGTCGCGGAGGGCTGGACCCGTGGCGCCTTCCTACGACCTGGCGAGGCTGAGTATGACCTGAGTGGTTACAGCCTGGGTCCGGTTCGGATCTCGATTGCCAACCGGATCGTGCTGGCCTCGGGGAAGGCGGGAAAGTTTTCCGTCCGCGTGACCGTGCCCTTTGGCTGGCATGACGTGAGGGTGCAAACCGAGTGCCGGGGACGCGACTGGGGTTTCGACCTGGTGCTGCGCAGCCCTGCGGGCCCGGTCGCCTTCTCAAGCCCCTGCAACCTCCAGGGGCCCGCGTTGCCCTGGATTTATGCCGGACCGCTGTCGTGGGAGCAGGGGCCCGACCTCACGCGGAGTCCGAGTCTCTACACGCTCGTCAGGGGGTTGAAGGGCGAGACGTATTGGCGCCTCGACGCGCCGTCCATGTGGGTTCGCATCTACAACGAGAATCCGCTGTATGGGCGCTGGAATTATCCGCTTGGAGTGACCCTTTACGGACTCCTTCACAGCGCGCACCTGATCGACTCGGAGGAGACGCGGTCGTACATCGTCGGCCACATGCGCTACTGCGGCGAGACCTTCGACTATGCGTTGTGGGATCGGAAGCAGTACGGTGGGGCGACGAACGTTCATCACCTGCTTACGAGCATCGACAGCCTCGACGACTGCGGTTCCTTCGGATCGACGCTGCTCGAGGTGATGAAGGAGGCCGAGATTCCGGGTGCGCGGGAGATTGTCGACTACGTCGCCGACTACATCGCGAACCGGCAGGTGCGCCTCCCGGACGGCACGTTTTTCCGGAAGAACCTCATGCACACCTTCCATGAGAACACGCTCTGGGCGGACGACCTGTACATGAGCGTGCCCTTCCTGTGCCGGTATTTCCAGCTGACCGGGGACGTGCGTTACGTCGACGACGCGGCGCGGCAGTTCGTGGGCTTCCGCAAGCGGCTCTTCATCCCGGAGAAGAGGCTGATGTCGCACGTCTACGACTTCACTCGCAACCTTGCGACGGGCGTGGCGTGGGGCCGTGGGAACGGCTGGGTGCTTTTCGCGCTCACGGAGCTGCTCGCGGTGCTTCCTGCGAACCACGAGCGGAAGAGCGAGCTGGTGGCGATGTTCCGCGAGCTTTGCTCCGGGGTGCTCGCGCAGCAGGACGCGCGGGGCATGTGGCATCAGGTGCTGGACGAGCACGACTCGTATCCGGAAACCTCCTGCACCTCGATGTTCGCCTGTGCGTTCGCGCGGGGGGTGCGGCATGGCTGGTTCGACGATGCGTCGCCGTACCTTGCGGCCGTGTACCGCGCCTGGGAGGCGCTCAACCGCACGTCGATCGACCGTTT
>JAJYAR010000513.1 GCA_021779435.1 bacterium | reverse complement strand
CAGCAGCGGGTGGCGATCGCGCGGGCCTTGGTGAACCGGCCGCAGATTGTGCTGGCGGATGAGCCGACGGGGGCGCTGGATTCGCCGACGAGCGTGGAGATTCTGGCGATTCTGCAGCGGCTGAACCGGGGGCAGGGGATTACGACGCTGATTGTGACGCATTGGCCCGACATTGCGGCCTATGCCAATCGCCGGATTCTTTCAAAGACGGGCGGATTGTCCTCGATGAACGCGAGGAGCATCCTCGGCGGGCGGAGCGCTAGACCGCCCGGCTGCGGCAGCGGGACTGGATTTCGGCGGCGGTGCGCTTGACGGCTGCGAGAATGGCTGCGCGCTGACCGGGGGGCGGCAGACGGAGGATGGGCATGGAGAGGCTGACGGCGCCGAAGGCGGAACCGCTTGCGCTGAGCAGGGGCGCGGCGAAGCACCAGCCTCCGGCGGCGCTTTCTTCGCGGTCTTCGGCGTAGCCTTGCTTCTGGACGCGGGCGTACTCGGCGCGGAGGGCGATTTCATCGGTGATGGTGGCCGGGGTGATGGGCACGGCGCCGTAGCTGCGTAGGAGGCGGTCGCGCGTTTCGGGCGGCTGGAAGGCGGTGATGGCCTTGCCGAGGGAACTGGCGTGGGGCGGCACGATGCGGCCGACGGTGTTGCCCATGCGGATGAGCTGCGGGCTTTCGACGACGGCGAGAACCTCGATGTGATTCTCGAACAGCACCGCCATGCTGGCCGTTTCACGAAACTCGAGGCTGAGACGTTCGAGGGGTTCGGCGCCGAAGCGGAGCATGTCGTGGAGAAGCTTGGTTTGCGCGCGGACGAGGGCGGGGCTGGCGGCGGAGTAGCGGGAGTCGGCGGATTTCGAAAGATAGCCGAGGGTTTCAAGCGTGTGGAGAATGCGGAATGCGGAGGCTTTCGTGAGCTTGAGTATGTGCGAGATCTCGTTCAGCGTGGCGGGCTGGGGGCTGCGGCCGATGAAATCGAGAGCATCGAGCGCTTTGCCGACGGCGCGAGAGTAATATTTGTCCGGCTTCTTCTCATTGGCCGGTGAGGGACGCGACCGTTTGGACATGGTGGCTCGGGACATGCGAGAGCTCAGGACATTTCAAAATACACGACGCGCAACCGCATTGTCATAGTGCCTGTTCGATTCGTGCGAGGACGGGGGAGAGTTTCTCAAGACTTGCGTCGGAAAGCGGCGCGAGCGGCAGGGCCGGGAGGCGGCGGCAGATACCGCGGCGTTCGAGAGCGGCCTTGAGGCTTTGGATGTAGCCGGGGGGCGGATCGGAGGTGGCGACGAGGGCTTCGTTCATCTCGTCGACCTGCCGCTGGATGCGCGCGGCTTCGGACCAGTTGCCGGAATCGGCTGAGCGGAAGAGGCTGACGAAAAGTTCGGGGGCGAGGTTGGCTCCGCCGCAGACGCCGCCCGCCGCGCCGCGGCGCAAGCCTTCGAGGAGGAGTTGTTCGGCGCCGACCCAGACGCCGAGGCCGGGGCGATTCTGCGCGAGATGGAGGAGGCCTTCGAGGTAGGCGAGGTCGCCGGAGCTGTCTTTGATGCCGGCGATGCGGGGGAGATCGAAGGCGCGGGCGACGAGCGGGAGATCGAGGCCGACCTTCGTGAGGACGGGGATGTTGTAGAGGAAGAGGGGCAGCGGGACGGAGTCGTGGAGGCGCTCGAAGTAGCGGAGAAGTTCGTCCTGGGAGGGGAAGAGGTAGAAGGGCGGGGCGGCGACGAGGAAGCCGGCTCCGGCTTCGGCGGCAAGGTGGGCGAGGCGGACGCTTTCGGTGAAGGAGGTGTCGCTGATGGCGACGAGGGTGGGTGCCCGGCCGGCGGTGAAGGCGCAGGCGCGGCGGACGAGTTCGGCCCGGAGGCGGTTGCTAAGCGAGGGCCCTTCGCCAGTGGTGCCGAGGAGGAAGAGTCCGGAGACGCCGCCGGAGAGGGTGTGGGCGATGAGGCGTTCGAGGGCTTCGATGTCGAGTGAATCGTGCTCGCGCAGGGGGGTGACGAGCGGCGGGACGATGCCGCGGAGGGCGCTGCTAGCGCGATCGCTTTGCGGCAGAGGGGAGGCACCGCGCTGTTCCGGCGGACTTATGTTTGGCATGGACGGCATTCGCTTCGAGCTTCTCGAAACCCATTTTATAATTATGAAACTCAAATGAGTAAAGCGAAACACACGGCGGCGCCCGCGTCCTCCGCCTACCGCTGGCTGGTTGTGGCGATGCTCTGGGCGATCTCGCTGTTTAACTACGGGGACCGCCAGGCGGTATTTTCCGTGTTTCCCCTGCTTCAGCGCGAGATGCGGCTCGATCCGGTGCAGCTCGGCTTGCTGGCGGGGGCGTTTGCCTGGGTGTACGGGTTGGGCGGGCAGTTTGCGGGGATGCTGGTGGACCGGATCAGCCGGCGCCAGGCGATTCTGGGCGGGCTGTATGCGTGGAGCGGGATTTGCATGGCGACGCCGCTCGCCCGCGGCTTCTCGGCGTTGCTGGCGCTGCGGGCGGCGGAGTGGTTCGGCGAGACATTCTACTACCCGGCGGCCATGTCGATGCTCAGCGATTATCACGGGCCGGAGACGCGCTCGCGGCCGGCGAGACGCTTCGGA
>JAJYAR010000050.1 GCA_021779435.1 bacterium | reverse complement strand
ATCTGGAGGCGCTTAAAAGCCCGTTCGCGGATCTTCAGAACATCGGCGGCCGCGCCGGCGGATCGATCACGGCCGCCATGTTCATTCGCCAGTTCGTCGAAAAAGCGGCCTGGGTACACCTCGACATCGCCGGCACCGCCTGGAACGACGACGCCAAACCGGACATGGCGAAGGGACCGACCGGGGTATGCGTGCGGACGCTCGCTGAACTGGCGGCGAGTTGGCGCGATTGACCGCCGCTGTGCCCGACGGCGTCATCGTTGTCGCCAAGCCGCGGGGCATGACGTCACACGACGTGGTCAACCGCGTCCGCCGCATCAGCGGAATCCGGCGCATCGGGCACTTAGGTACGCTCGACCCGCTTGCCGAAGGCGTTCTGCCTCTCGTCGTGGGACAGGCCACCCGTCTGGCCCCGTACCTGGGCGGCGGCGACAAGGAATACCAGGCCACCATCCGCTTCGGCTACTCCACCAGTACATATGATCGCGAAGGGGAGCGGACGAGCGGCATCGTGGAACCGTCGTTCAGCGAGGCCGAACTGGAGGCCACCCTTGTCGGCTTTCGCGGCTCCATCCGCCAGACCCCACCGCCGGTCTCGGCCAAAAAAGTAGGTGGCATACCCGCTTATGAGTTGGCCAGAAAGGGAAGACCGCCCAAGCTCGCGCCTGTCGAGGTGACGGTGCACCGGCTCGAGCTTCGGGAGTTTCACCTGCCCACCGCTGTGTTGCTGGTGCGATGTACGGCGGGAACCTACGTGAGGGCCATCGCGCATGAATTGGGGCAGAAACTGGGCTGCGGTGCGGTGCTGGAGGAACTGCGCCGTACGGTTTCCGGGCCATTTGAACAAAGCCAGTCCCACACCCTGGACGCCCTCGCCGAAATGGCAGTGGCGGGCAGGCTCGCCGAGGCCGTCCTGCCCTGCTCCGGCCTTCTTCCCGAATTTCCCGCCGAAGTGATCGACGCTCTGACGGAAAATCACATCCGGCAAGGCAGGAATTTTCGGATTTCTCCCTTCCGCGCTCAAGCCGGGGCGCGCTTCGTCAAGGCTGTGTCCCACGAAGGCGATCTCGTCGCGATCGGCGAAGCCCAGGCTCCGAATTTTTACCACCCGGTTGTGGTTTTCCACAAATAGTAAGCAATAGCTCTAAGAACTTAAGCATTCGTAACCGATAAGAGGGGTGATGCCGACGCTTACCTCCCCTGCGTCCGCGCCTGGCGTGGCCGGCGAAGACGGGCTGTCGATGCCTCGAATCCTTGCCGCGTTCTCCTGCGCGCTCGACTTAACCGAGGGCCAACCACTCGGGCACGCCGAACGCTGTTGCGCCGCCGGCATGAACATCGGCCGGGAGATGGGTCTGCCTGAGCCCGAACTCCAGGACCTGTACTACGCCCTCTTGATGAAGGACTTGGGCTGCAGCGCCAACTCCTCGAAGATGTACCACCTGCTGGGCAGCGACGACATCTCAGCCAAGCGGGACATCAAGACCACCGACTGGACCCGCGCCAACTGGGAGTACTTCGAATACGCACGGAACCACTTGCGCCGCGGCGGCACATTTCTTGCCCGCGTCAGGGCGCTGGCCGAGATGGGCGCCGGCAGAGTCCGGACCGCGCGCAGCCTTGTCCAGCTCCGCTGCGAGCGCGGCGCCGGTATCGCCAGGCGGATCGGCCTCTCGGAAGCCGCGGCCGAAGCTATCTACAGCCTGGACGAGATGTGGAACGGCAGCGGGCATCCCCAAGGCCGGCGGGGAGAGGAGATCCCGCGGCTGTCGCGAATCATGTCGCTCGCGCAGAGCCTCGACGTGTTCTACGTCACGCGAGGCGCCTTTGCCGCCGAAGAGATGGCGCGCCGCCGCCGGTGGCGCTGGTTCGATCCGGACGTGGTCAGAGCGTTTCAATCCCTCGTCGCGCGAGGCAGGTTCTGGGAACAGATGGACCGCGCCCGGGAAAACGTCGGCGGACTCTCTCCCCGCGCCGCCTCCCAACCGGCCGGCGAGGCCCAGATCGAAAACATCTGCCTCGCCTTCGCAGATATCGTCGACGCGAAATCCCCTTACACTTACCGCCACTCGGCCGGTGTCGCCGGCGCCGCCGTCGCCATGGCGCAAACCATGGGGATGGATGAACGCGACATCACCCTCATCCGCCGCGCCGCGCTGCTTCACGACCTCGGCAAGCTAAGCGTCTCGAACGCGATTCTCGAAAAACCCGGCCAACTCGATCGGGCCGAGTGGGAGATCGTCAAGCGGCACCCTTACTACACCTACGAGATCCTTCGCCGGGTTCCACAGTTCGAACTTCTCGCCGAAATCGCGGCATCCCATCACGAAAAGCTCGACGGCAGCGGCTACTTCCGCGGATATAAGGCCGAGCAGCTTCCTCTTGCAGCCCGTATCCTCGCCGTCGCCGACATCTACGACGCACTGGCCGCCAGGCGCCCATATCGCGACGCGATGCCGATCGAGAAAGTCTTCCGTGTCATGGAAAATGAAACACCGGCGAAAATCGATGGCCGTTGCGTCGAGGCCCTGAAGCACAGCCATCCGCGGGCGGAGGCCTTCACCTCGGACCTGCTTCGCCTCTCATCGAGTGTCACCTCGCACCGGCAACCCAGCCCGGCCGTGGAGCCGGCGCACGCCGCATCCCGCTAACACTCAATCTCCCGTCTGCTCCTGCTTTTTCCGCTCTACCCACCCGGGTTTCACTACCTGATGAGCCCGGCCCAGCGCCAGCGACCCGGCGGGAACGTCTTCGGTAATAACGGACCCCGCGCCGATGTAACTCCCTTCCCCAACCGTCACGGGCGCCACCAGTGTCGAGTTACTTCCGATGAACGCCCCGCCCTCGATCGTGGTGCGGTGCTTATTCACCCCGTCGTAGTTACAGGTAATCGTACCGGCGCCCACGTTGACCCTTTCGCCGATCTGCGCGTCACCGAGGTAAGCCAGGTGATTCGCCTTGGCCCCCGCGCCGAGATGCGTATTTTTCAGTTCGACGAAGTTGCCCACGTGCGTTCCGGGTCCGAGGTCGGCGCCCTGACGCAGGCGGGAAAACGGACCCACGCGTGCGTCGTCGTGGATCACCGCGTGGGAGATGTGAGTCAGCGCCGCCACATGGACACGGTCCCCGATCCGGGACGACTCGATCATCGTGCCGGCGCCGATGCGGCAGTCCTCGCCGACGACCGTCGCCCCCACCAGCCGCGTAAATGGTTCGAGGATCGAGTCCGGCCCGACTTTTACATGCGCATCGATCGTCACCGTCTCTGGCTTTTCGATCGTGACGCCGTCCAGCATAAGCTGCCGCGCCTTGCGGTCGCGAATGATTTTGTCCACCGTGGATAAGTCGACCCGCGTGTTGATTCCGAGCAGTTCTGGCGAGTCCTTAACTTCCATCGACTGCACCGCGTGACCATGCCGGTTGAGGATCGACACAATGTCGGTCAAGTAATACTCATTCGCCTGGTTATCCGGACGAATCTCGCCAATGTACTTCCACAGCAGGCCCGCCTCGAAGCAGTAAATTCCCGAGTTAATCGTATGAATGCCGAGTTGGTGCGGCGTGGCGGCCTTCTGTTCCACGATTGAGCGCACATGGCCCTGGTCGTCGACAATCACCCGGCCATAGCCCGTCGGGTCGTCCAGATGCGTCGTAATGAGTGTGGCCGCGGCCTGGTGACGCCGTTGCCGCTCCACCAGGCGTTGCAGCGTGGCGGGAGAAAGCAGCGGCGTGTCGCCATAGAGAACCATGAGCAGGCCGCCGGCCGCGTGCAGAGCCTCCCGGCACGTAAGCAGAGCATGCCCCGTTCCCTGCTGCTGCTCCTGAAGAATGAAGTTCGTTCCTAAAGGCGCCAGTTCCGTCCGCACTTCCTCGGACTGGTGCCCGATCACCACCGTGATATGGGAAGGAGGTGTGACATGACAAGCGGCCCGCACGACATGCTCGGCAAGACTCATTCCGCCCACACGGTGAAGCACCTTGGCGAGCTTCGATTTCATGCGCGTGCCGAGGCCGGCCGCGAGAATGACAACGTGTATGGGGCTGTTGTCGTCGGCGGTAATGTGGATCATGTTAGGATCTTCTGTCTTATTTGTTCCCTGCCCTTCCGGGCCAGGTTCATCGCTATCCGCGCGGTGGCAAGCGGGTCGTGCCGCACCGTTCCGGACTCAAGTAACAGGTTGGCCGAAGCCGTCTCGACACCCATCGCCTGAAGCCGCTCGATATCCGCCTCCACTGGCTCGGCGGAATCCGCCTCGTACTTGCGCAGCAGTTCCGGCGAGATCGGAGTCGTATTCACCACCGCCACGTCGATGAGCGGTAAACGCGCATGACGGTGAATCGCCTCGACGTGGTCCGAAGCACGGAAACCGATCGTCTCACCCGGCTGCCACATGAGGTTCACGAAGTAAGCCTTCAAGGCTTTCGACCGGGAAATTGCCTCGGGAATCCCCTCGACAAGCAGATTCGGCACAACGCTCGTGAACAAGGACCCGGGCCCCAGCGAGATGAGGTCGGCCCGTTCGATCGCTTCTAACGTCTCCGGCAGCGGCTCGCATCGCTCGGGGCGCAGCCGCACTTGGCGAATCCGCGACGCGCTGCCGCTGATGCGGGTTTCTCCTTCGACTACGGTGCCGTCTTCCAGAACGGCTTCGAGCGTTACGTTCCGTGCGGTCGAGGGGAAAATGCGGCCGCGGCTGGCCAACACTTCACTCGACAACTTCACCGCCCGAGCAAAGTCGCCCGTCAGGTGCGTGAGTGCGGTCAGAAACAAATTCCCGAAGCTGTGCCCTTTCAGCCCCTCGCCGTCCGAAAAGCGGTACTGGAAAAGCCGCGATAAAAGCGCCTCTTCCTCCGACAGGGCCACCATACAATTTCGGATATCCCCTGGCGGCAACACGTCGAATTCTCTCCGCAGCCGGCCGGAACTTCCTCCATCGTCGGTCACCGTTACAATCGCGGTGATTTCCGCCTCCGCCGGCGGCGCGGCGTAAGCCTTCAACCCGCGCAGAAGGCTCGATAATCCCGTGCCCCCGCCGATCGCTACAATCCGCAGACGATGCATAGCTTCTCAGTCAACACCGCGCACAACGCGTCGGGGCGCAGGCGTTGCCTGGCTCAATTGAGCGCGCCTCGCGCTGTGCTTCTCTCCCGCTATCATCGCGCACGCCGGGGGGCGGGATATCGGAAGGCTAGCGCTTCGGGGGATTGTCGGGGTCCTCGTCTTCGTCGTAAACAGGGACCGTCTCGAGATCTTCGGCCTCGTAGACCTGGTCACAATCAAGACACCGAACATAGTCCACACCGTCACGCCGGGTCAGGATTTCGGTACGGCGATGCTCACAGGGCTGCATATGGAAGGATAGAAGCGATTACCCTTATTCTAAGCGTGGTCAACGGGTTGTCAAGAACTTTTCCGGGCCCGATTCCGGCGCGGAAAACGGTATATCACCCACGTCTCCCGGGAGGACAAAATTACCGATTACTTACCACAAGGCTTGCCGGTCGCCGATGCCGCTCTGGCCCCCGACATTCCCGCCGTCTTCGCCATCCGGGCGGGAGACCAATCCGTCTATCTCGCCCGGACCTCGGTGCTCGGCCGACGCTTGCGGCGCGTTCTGAAACTCTGGAACCTGGCCCAGGTCGCGACCGCCATCGAATACTGGCCCACACACTCCCGGCTCGAGGCCGTGCTCTATCACTATTACGCCGCGCGACGCCTCTACGGAGACGACTACCAGCGGCGGATCAAGCTTCGCTCCCCGGCCTACGTCAAGCTTCTGCTCGGCAACCGGTTCCCCCGGCTGCAGGTCACCTCGCGTCTCACCGGCGGACTGGCGCTTTACTACGGTCCCTTCCGCACCCGCGCTGCCGCTGAAACGTTTGAAACGGCTTGTCTCGACTTGTTCCAGCTACGCCGCTGCCAGGAGGATCTCCTTCCCTCCCCCGACCACCCCGGCTGCGTCTACGGAGAAATGAATCTCTGCCTTCGGCCATGCCAGCAAGTATGTAGCGAAGAGGAATACGCGAGCGAAGCGGCGCGAGTGGCGGATTTTCTCCACACCGGCGGAGCCGCCCTGCTACGCTCGGCGCGCTCGGCGCGCGATCGCCTCAGTGAGGAGATGAATTTCGAGGAGGCAGCGCGCCAGCACCAGCGGGTGGAAAACATCGAGTCCACCCTCGCCCTCCGTGGCGAGTTAGCCCGCGAGCTAAGCCGCCTGCACGGCGTCGCGATTCTCCCCGGCGAGGGCGCGGCCGTGAAACTGTGGTTCATGGTGAACGCCTGGTGGCAAGCGCCCCGCGAACTCCGGTTCCTCGAAGCCGGCCTGCCCGTAGACACGCAGCTCAAGCAGGCTACCACTTCGCTCTCCCCCGTCGAAGGCACGCTCGTCGAACGCCAGGAGCACCTGGCCATCCTCGCCGGCTGGCGCTTTTCCAGTTGGACAGACGGCGAATGGCTTCCCTTCGACGACTTCACTTCTATCCCCTACCGCCGCTTCGCCAACGCCGTCGCGCGAGTGCGAAAAGGCGTGGTTTGAGCCGCGGCATCACCTGCTATCTTGGGTATGAGTACCCTCAAAATGATCGATACAGAAAGCACCACGCGGCAGGACGCCAACCCGCAGGAAACCGTCGAATGGCTGGAAGCTCTGGATGAAGTCATCGGTGACGCCGGCGAGGAACGGGCCAAGTACCTTCTCGAACGGCTGGTAGACCGCGCCGGCTCGTACGGCATTCAGGCATACGGTAAACTCAACACGCCCTATATAAATACAATTTCAGTAGAGGAAGAAGAATCCTATCCTGGCGACCGCGAAATCGAACGGCGCATCAAAGCCATCATCCGTTGGAACGCCGCCGCCATGGTCGTGCGCGCCAATAAGCACGACAACGCCATCGGCGGACATATCGCCACTTACCAGTCCCTCGCCTCGATCCAGGAAGTCGCGCACCACCACTTCTTCCACGGCAGCTATGGCGACCAGCCCGGCGACCTCGTCTACTTCCAGGGCCACGCCTCGCCCGGCGTGTATGCCCGGGCCTTCCTCGAAGGCCGCCTCACCGAGCAGGATCTGGACAACTTCCGGCACGAACTTCGCGACAAGCCGGGCCTCTCCTCTTACCCACATCCCTGGCTGATGCCTTGGCTGTGGCAGTTCCCCACCGTCTCGATGGGTCTCGGCCCGATCAATTCCATCTATCAGGCCCGCTTCATGCGTTACCTGGAAAACCGCGGCCTCATCCCCGTCACCGGACGCAAGGTCTGGGCCTTCTTGGGCGACGGGGAAACGGATGAACCGGAAACGCTCGGCGCCATCACGCTCGCCTCCCGCGAAAAGCTCGACAACCTGGTCTTCATGGTCAACTGCAACCTGCAGCGGCTCGACGGCCCGGTTCGCGGCAACGGCAAGATCATCCAGGAGCTCGAGGCCGCCTTCCAAGGCGCCGGCTGGAACGTCATCAAGGTCATCTGGGGCAGCAACTGGGATCCGCTTCTCGCCCAGGACACGCATGGCTTCCTCAAGCGCCTCATGATGGAGTGCGTCGACGGCGAATACCAGAGTTTCAAGGCGAAGGGAGGCGCCTACGTCCGGAAGAATTTCTTCGGCAAGTACCCCGAAACCGCGAAGATGGTCGAGAACATGACCGACGAGCAGGTGTTCGAGTTGCGCCGCGGCGGGCACGACCCGCAGAAGATCTATAACGCCCTCCGCCGCGCCTACGATCATAAAGGCGGCCCCTCGGTCATCCTGTTTAAGACCATCAAAGGCTACGGCATGGGCGAAGCCGGCGAGGCCAGCAACCCGGCGCACCAGCAGAAAAAACTCAGCGAAGAACAGTTGCGCTACTTCACCAAGCGCCTCGACATCCCGGTGCCGGAGGAGTGCATCAGCTCCATCTCCTTCTACAAGCCGCCGGAGGACAGCCCGGAGATGCGCTACCTGAAGTCGCGTCTCGAAGCCATGGGCGGTCCCCTGCCCGCGCGCAACCCGAAGCCGATCACCCTCAAGGCGCCGTCGCTCGATCTGTTCCAGGAATCCCTGTCCGGTTCGCAGGGCCGCGAAGTTTCGAGCACTATGGCCTTCGTCCGCGTGCTCACCCTGCTGCTCAAGGACCACGACCTCGGCAAATACGTCGTGCCCATCGTGCCTGACGAAGCCCGGACCTTCGGCATGGAGAGCCTGTTCCGCCAGATCGGCATCTACGCAAGCCAGGGCCAGCTTTACAAGCCGGTCGACTCCGAAATGTTCCTTTACTACAAGGAGTCGAAGGACGGCCAGATTCTCGAAGAAGGAATTACCGAAGCCGGCTCCATGGCCTCCTTCACCGCCGCCGGTACCGCCTACTCCAACTACGGCGTGCCGATGATTCCGTTCTTTATCTACTACTCCATGTTCGGCTTCCAGCGCGTGGGCGATCTCGCCTGGGCGTTCGCCGACGCGCGCGGCAAGGGCTTCCTCATCGGCGGCACCGCCGGACGCACCACCCTGCTCGGCGAAGGCCTGCAACACCAGGACGGCCATAGCCTCGTACTCGCCAGCACCATCCCGACGCTAGCCTGCTACGATCCCGCTTACGCATTCGAGATTGCGGTGATCGTCCGCGAAGGTATCCGCCGCATGTACGAAAACGGCGAAAACCGCTTCTACTACCTGACCGCCTACAACGAAAACTACGCCCAGCCGACGATGCCCGAGGGCGTCCACGATGGCATCCTGAAAGGCATCTACCGGTTCCAGCCCGCGGAAAACGGTCCGGCGCAGGCGCACCTGTTCGGCAGTGGAACCATCCTCGGCGAAGCCCTCAAAGCGCAGACTCTTCTCGTCGGCCGCTTCGGCGTTTCCACCGATGTCTGGAGCGTCACAAGCTACAACGAACTTCGCCGGGACGCTCTCGCCGTCGAGCGCTGGAATCGGCTGCATCCGGCGGAACCGGCCCGCAAGCCCTACATCAATCAGGCGCTTGAAGGCATTGAAGGCCCGATCGTCGCGGCCACCGACTTCATGAAGATCGTGCCGGATCAGATCGCTCCGTGGCTGCCCGGGCGCATGGTTTCGCTCGGCACCGACGGCTTCGGCCGCAGTGACAACCGCGAGCATCTCCGCAAGCATTTCGAGGTGAGCGCGCAGGCGATCGCCGCGGCAACGCTCGCCCGCCTGGCTCGGGACGGCAAATACGACGCCGCCAAAGCCGAAGCGGCAATTCGCGAACTCGGAATCGACCCCGAGCGCGCCGATCCGGTGACGCTGTAGTCCCGCCGGCGGCGCCATGCTCTATCTGACCGAGGCGGACGTGCGCTCGCTGCTTCCGATGCGGGAAGCAATCGACCGCGTCCGCGAGGGCTTCGAGGAATTCGCCACCGGCCGCGCGCAAAACCAGCCCCGCCGCCGGCTGATCCTGCCCGAAGGCTCCGTCTTGCACAGCATGGCCGGATCCTTCGGCGCTTACTTCGGCACCAAGATCTATTCTACTCATCGCCAGCACGGCGCCCACTTCTTCTTTCTTCTCTTCGATGCGCCCACCGGCGCGCCGTTGGCGATGATGGAAGCAAATTACCTCGGCCAGATCCGCACCGGCGCCGCTTCCGGCTACGCGACGGATCTGCTCGCCGCGCCGGAGGCGTCCATACTGGGCGTCATCGGGACCGGCTTCCAGGCTGAATCCCAGATCGAAGCGGTGCGTGCCGTCCGCCCGATCCGCGAGGCGCGCGTCTGGGGCCGGGACGCCGCCCGGCGTCAGCGTTTCGCCGAAAAGGTGAACGCCGCGGCGACAACTACTGCGCAGGAGGCCGTGCGCGGCGCCCACATCGTCATCACGGCGACCAATGCCCGCGACCCGGTGCTCGACTCCGATTGGATCGCGCCCGGCGTCCACATCAACGCCGCGGGCTCAAACGTCGCTAACCGCCGGGAGCTACCCGCGGATCTGATCGCCCAAGCAGGCCTGATCACGGCTGACTCGGTCGAGCAGGCGCGCATCGAAGCCGGCGATTTGATCCTCGCCGGCGATTGGTCCCGCGTCGTCGAATTACGCGACACGCCGCGCGGCCACCAACCGGGGCGCATCACGATTTTCAAATCGGTCGGACTGGGATTGGAAGACGTCGCCTGCGGCGGATGGATTTATGAAAAGGCCTTGCAACAAGGCCTCGGCCGTCAGATGGCTTATTCCTGAGAGGCGGCCTGCGTGTCGCTGTCCCGCCAGGCGCTGATCTTCAGACGCCGGCAGACCCAGCACAGCCCCTCGGTCGAGGTAGGCGCGCACGGGCTTCCGCAAATAACGCAATTCGCCGGTGGGACCGGCTTCTCGATCATGCGACGAGCCTTACGCCGGATCTCCGGGTCGATAATCACGTCGCTCGTCGGGACAACCTTCTTTTTCATTCCTGCCTCCACACTACCATAGCGGCGAGGCGCTACACCGGCCGCAGTGCCGCCGATCATGCCGCCTGGTTGAGCGAAAGCACCTTGCCGGGTGCGAGCGACGCCGAGCAGCGCGGACACTTCTGGCCCGGACGCACCCATACCTGCCTGCCGCGGCTCAACACTTCCGCCTGGACTGTGTGCGTGCAAATCGGACAATAAACCGTCGCTGAACTACTGACCATCGGCGCGGGCTTAGGTTGCGGGCTGTTGAATGTTCTCTTTTGCAGCATGTCGCGTTCATCCTTCGCTCGATTGGACGCAGAAACTGACGGAAAGGGTCGAATAATTTTGTAACGTTGCGGCAAGATTCTCTCCCTACTGTCGCCTGGCTCCTTTCTCCCCGCAATCCGCGGTCTCGCCACCCGGGTTTGTCCCTATAATCAGAAGTAGGTCTCGCCGCCTAAGAAAAGGAATCTGGCTCCATGCGCTTGTTTGACCGAATGAGGCAGCAGAAGGTGCTCTCCATCAGCCTCCTGCTGGCCACGCTGTCCATCGGGATCCTCATCGGAACCCTCATCAACACGGGTGTCAACGCGGCACGGGGAGCGCAGGTGGCGCCCGATGCAACGCCGCTGGTGATCCCGGCGGTCGTCCAGACCGGCACCG
>JAJYAR010000512.1 GCA_021779435.1 bacterium | reverse complement strand
ACCAGGTTCCCGGCGCGGGGGTCAGCGTTTGAGCCAGACATACTTGTAGGGGTGGTGGTCCAGGAGATTTGGATACCAGCCCTGCACGGAAGGATCGACCAGGTACACGTGGGTGTAGAAGTAGATTGGGATGATCGGAGCGGCCTTCAGCAGCCGGGCCTCCGCCTGGCGAAGCAGCGCAAAGCGCGCCCGGTTGTCCTGGGTGGCGGCCGCCCGGTCCACGAGCGCGTCATAGGCGGGATCGTGCCAGCCGGTGAAGTTGTTTCCGCTCGCGGATTCCCAGATTTCGAGGAAATCCTGCGGGTCGTCGTAGTCGCCGGTCCAGGAGCTCCTCAGGATCTGGAAGCTGCCGGTGCGCCGTGCGTCGAGTACGCTTGTGAGCTCCATGTTCGTGAGCGAGGCGGAGATGCCGAGTTCCCTGCGCCACATCGCCTGGATGGCCTCCGCGATCTGACGGTGGGCCTCCGAGGAATTGTAGAGGATTTCGATTCCGGGAAATCCCTTGCCGCCCGGGTATCCCGCCGCGGCGAGGAGGCGGCGGGCTTCGGCGGGATCAAACCTGGGCCCCTCGGGCGGTTCGTAGCCGGCCGTGCCCGGAGGGGTGAACGAATGCGCCGGCTTCTGTCCACCGCGGAGGATTCGGGCGCAGATTGTCTTCCGATCCACCGCGAGCGACAAGGCCTGGCGGACCCGCGGATCGGCGAACACGGCGAGCCGGGTGTTGATCCGATAGAAATAGGTGCCCAGCAGCGGGTCGATCCGCAGTTCCGAGCGGTCGTGTTTGCGATACCAGTCGACCTTGTCCGGAGGCAGCGCGTCGGTGACGTGCAGCTGCCCCGCCCGGAATACGCGTTCCTCGGTTTCCACTCCGTAAGGATAAAAATCGATGCCGTTCAGGCGCACCGATTTTGCGTCCCAGTAGGTCGGCGACTTCACCACGACGATCCGGTGGTCCAGGCTCCATTCCTTGAGATTGAATGGACCGTCGCCCACGAGTCGTCCCGGCCTGGCCCAGGGATTGCCGCGGGCGAAGACCGCCCCGGTCCGCGCGATGCTCGCAATGTTCACCGGGAACCAGACGGACTGGTTGAGCATGCTCAGGAAGTAGGGCGTGGGATGTGCGAGCGTGATTCGGAGCGTGTGAGCGTCCACGGCCTGCACGCCCACAGTCGAAAAATCCGTCGATTTCCCGCGGTTGAAGTCCTCGGCGCCCCGGATGACGTACATCTGGGAGGCGTTGGGGGCCGCCATCGCGGGGGACAGCACGCGACGAATGGACTGCACGAAATCGTCGGCGGTCACGGGAGTCCCGTCGGACCAGCGCGCCGTGGCGCGCAGGTGAAAGGTGTACACTGTCCGGTCGGGGGAGACGTCCCAGCCCTGCGCCACGCCCGGCACGGGATGCAGGTCGACGGGATCCTCGGACACGAGGCCCTCGAACAGAGCGCTGAGCACGGAGTAGTCGCTGTCCTGGGTCGCCAGCGCGGGGTCGAGGTCGCTCAACTCCTGGCCTATCCCCCGATGGAGGATTCCGAGACGGTCACCCCGCTCCACGAGCGTTTCACGGTGTCCGCAGCCTGCGAGGGATAGCACGACGGCAAGGGCCGCCAGCAAGGCCGGCAACCCGGCGAGGGTCGGGAACACGCGCCTCATGGCTTCTCGATGAGCACGACGGCGTGAGCCGCGATGGCAATGCCGCGTCCGAGATCGCCGACTCCCTCGTTCGTGGTGGCCTTGATGCCGATGGCATCGGGGGGCAGGCCCGTCGAGTTGGACAGCGCGGCGCGCATGTCCTGGACCCTCGGGTAGATCTTCGGCCGCTCTGCGATGATGCTCAGGTCGGCGTTCACGGGAGCGTAGCCCCGCGCCTTCAGTTCGCCGATCACGCGTCGCAGCAGGATCTGGGAGTCGATGTTACGGTAGGCGGGGTCGGTATTCGGGAAAAAATGACCGATGTCAGGGAGTCCGGCAGCCCCCAGCAGGGCGTCGCAGAGCGCGTGGGTCGCGCAGTCCGCGTCGCTGTGGCCCTCAAGCCCGTAATCGGTGTCAAAACGGACTCCACCGAGGACAAGGGGACGTCCCGCGACAAGGCGGTGGATGTCATAACCGTGGCCGATGCGAAACATGGGCGCACGATGGCAGCCCGGGCGCGGCGTTGGCCACGAAAAAGAAGGAGCTCAGTCCGCGGGCTGGGCGCGCCGCGACAGCAGGAACTCGAAATAATCGAGGTCTGCCGGCGTCGTGAGCTTAGGATTCGGATTCGTGTTCTCGAGCAGGGCGACCGGATGTCCGATCGCTTCCACGGCCGCGGCGTCGTCGGTCACGTGGGCTCCGCGCGCCATGATCCTTGCATAGGCGCGCGTGATGAGATCGTAGGCGAAGACCTGGGGGGTCTCCATTGCCCAGAGATTGCTGCGGTCGAGCGTGCGCAGGTTGCCTTCGCCGCGGTGCGCCTTGATCGTGTCCGTCACCCGGTGCGCCAGCACCACGGCCTCCTCGCGTTTCACGATCTTCAGGAGTCCCACGAGCTGTTCGGCCTGGATGAATGGCCGCGCGCAGTCGTGGATGAAAACGTAGTCGATGCCGGGAGGAATCGCCTCGAGC
>JAJYAR010000511.1 GCA_021779435.1 bacterium | reverse complement strand
GATGGAGAAGGAACTCGCCGGCTCAGTGCGCGCGGCCGGGTGATGGCACCGCGGGCAAGGGGCAGGGGCATCCCTCCGAAGCTGGCGGCATTGCTGTCCGGCATCGCGCTGGTCGCGTGCTCCACGGTCGGTGTGCGGCAGGCCGAGGAACCGAAGTTCACCGTCCTGGCCCATATTGGCGCCGTCGAGGTCCGGCAGTACGCCCCGCGCATCGCCGCCGAGACGGTGGTGCAAGGCGACGAGGAGGCCAGCCGCTCCACGGGCTTCCGCCGCCTCGCCGCTTATATCTTCGGCGCCAATCATGGCGGGGAGAAGATCGCGATGACGGCGCCGGTGGCGCAGGACGCCGCCGGGTCGCAGATCGCGATGACGGCCCCGGTGATGCAGACCCAGGACGCCGACGGAAGCTGGCGCATCCGCTTCTTCATGCCGGCGAGCTATACCCTTGCGACCCTGCCGCAGCCGGACAATGCCGCCGTGTCGCTGGTGACGGTGCCCGCCGAGACGCTGGCGGTGCTGCGCTTCTCCGGCACGCCGAGCGCCTCGGCGGTGGCGGCCAGGACCGCCGAACTGGTGGCGGCGCTGGAGGGCAGCGCGTGGCGGCCGGCTGGTGCCCCGCTCGCCTGGTTCTACGACCCGCCCTGGACCCTGCCGCCGCTACGCCGAAACGAGGTGGCGATCCCCGTCTCGCCCAATTAGCGCCGCGCGCTTGAACCGCGCTCCCTTCGGCGCTCTACTCGTTGCCAAGGACAAATCGAGCGCGGGAGGCACGGACCATGGCTTCGGCCAATAATTTTCCACGCCTGCACAACGCGATGTGGCCCGGTCTTGTCGGCAAGGGGCCGGACTCCGAACCGCCGATCGGCCTCGACACCATGCTCGACCTGACGGCCGCCGCCGAGGTGGACGGGCAGAAATTCGAGGGCGTGGATATTTTCGCCGCCGATCCGCACACCAGCATCGACGCCACGGACAACGAGTTGCGGGCGCTGGCGGACAAGGTGCGCGCGCGCAACCTCGTCATCGGCTCCATCGTCGCGCCGGTCTGGCCCCCGGTCGGCGGCGGTTCGGCGATGGGCAGCACCGAGGAACGCGCGCGCTTCGTCGAGATGGTGCGCAAGGCGTGCCGCATCGGCGAGCGACTGCGTGAGCTGGGCGTGCGGCCGTACGGGGTGATCCGCATCGATTCCGCCGCAAGCGTCGCGGATTGGGCGAAAGACCCGGTGGGCAACACGAAACTGATCGCCGCGACGTGGCGCGAGGCCGCCAACGTGGCGGAGGGATACGGCGAGCGGCTCGCGGCGGAGGGGGAAATCTGCTGGGGCGGGATGCAGGGCTGGAAGCACATGCTGGACCTGCTGGAGCAGACCGGCCGGCCGAACACGGTCGGCTTCCAGGCCGACATGGCGCACACCCTGCTGTACACGCTCGGCTACAACGCGCCGGAAGACCGCATCGTGCCGGAGGGCTTCGCCTGGGACCGGGCGGGCAAGGAAGCGGCGCTGAAGACAATGACGGACGCACTGCGGCCCTGGACGTTCGATTTCCACGTCGCGCAGAACGACGCGACGGTCAAAGGCATGGGCAGCCACGACAAGACCGGCCGCCACTGCCTGCCGGACGATCCGGGTGGAAAACTCGATATCGCGCACGACGCCGGCTACTGGCTGCGCGGTGCCGACGGGCAGCCGACGCGGGCGTTCCAGCACATCTGCTGGGACGGCTGCATGTTCGCCAACGAGACGATGATGCGGCCGAGCACCTGGAACAGCATCCTCGCCGCGATGATCGCGGTGCGCGACGCGCATGGGTGGTGGGAATAGGGGCGGGGGAAACGGCATGACCACGAAAAAGCCCATCAACATCGGCATGGTCGGCACCAGCTTCATGGGCCGGGCGCACAGCAACGCATTCCGCCAGGTCGGCCAGTTCTTCGACCTGCCGTACCGCCCCGTGCTGAAGGCGGTGTGCGCGCGCAATGCCGAGGCCGTGGGCGCTTTCGCCGCGCAGTGGGGCTATGATTCGACCGAGACCGATTGGCGCGCGCTGGTCGCGCGGCCGGATATCGACCTGATCGACATCGCGGCCCCCAACAACGTCCACCACGACATCGCCATCGCCGCGGCCGAGGCGGGAAAGATGGTGATGTGCGAAAAGCCGCTCGGCCGCACCGCGACCGAATCGCTGGAGATGACGCAGGCGGTGGAGCGCGCGGGCGTGCGCAACATGGTCTGGTACAACTACCGCCGTGTCCCGGCGGTCACGCTGGCCAAGCAGCTCGTCGATGAAGGCAAGCTGGGGCGCATCTTCCACTACCGGGCGAAATTCCTTCAGGACTGGACGATGTCCAAGGATCTGCCGCAGGGCGGAACGGGGCTGTGGCGGCTCGATGCCAGCGTCGCGGGCAGCGGCGTGACGGGCGACCTGCTGGCGCACTGCATCGACACCGCGATGTGGATCAACGGCCCGATCGCCGAAGTCACCGCCGTCACCGAGACGTTCATCAAGGAACGCAAGCACCAGCTCACCGGCGAGGTCGCGCCGGTGACGATCGACGATGCCAGCCTGTTCCTGGCCCGCTTCGCCAACGGCTCGCTGGCGACG
>JAJYAR010000049.1 GCA_021779435.1 bacterium | reverse complement strand
GGAAGTTCCACGCCGCGCTGTTTTGCACGTGGATTCCGCTCGCAGCGCTTGTAGTGAACTCCGAAGGACGGACTGGCTCTGCGGGGTTCGATACATCGATGTCAGTTGCCGCCTACGCACTCACCCAGTGCCGCGCGATCCCACACTACCTGTCGTTGGCCCTCTGGCCTTTCCCGCTCGTGTTCGACTACGGCACCGAGGTGGTCCATGACGTCGCCACCGCGGTTCCGGGCGCCCTGCTCGTGCTTGCGCTTCTCGGCGCCTCGGCGTGGGCGGTGGCGCGCCGTCCGGTGCTTGGATTCGTCGGAGCTGCCTTCTTCCTTTTGCTGGCGCCGAGCTCGAGCTTCGTGCCGATCGCGACGCAGACCGTGGCCGAGCATCGGATGTACCTGCCGCTTTCGGCAGTCGTCGCGTTGCTCGTCCTCGGGCTGTACCGCGCCTGTGGCACGCGGGCGTTCGGGATGCTGGTCGTCGTGGGTGCCGCCGCAGCCGCGCTTACGTCGGCGCGGAATGTGGTGTACCGGAGCGAACTCTCGGTGTGGAGCGACACGGTTGCGGCCCGGCCGACGAATGCCCGGGCGCACACGAATCTTGGCATTGCGCTGGAGCAGGCGGGCGGGGTCGCTGACGCGGTTGCGCACTACGAGCGGGCGCTGCGCATCGATGCGGCCAATGGAGCCGCCGAGCTGAATCTTTGCGAGGCGTTGCTGCGGCTGAATCGCATCCCCGAAGCCGTGACTCACGGCGAGAATGCGGTCCGGCTCAGTCCCCGGTCCGGGGATGCGCGGGTGAATCTCGGCAATGCGCTCCTGCGTGCGGGGCGTGGCGGGGATGCCGTGGCGAGTTTCGAGGCGGCGCTCCAGCTCCAGCCGGGCGCGGCTGACGCGGAGCTCGGACTTGCGCGGTCGCTGGCGGATTCCGGGCGCCCGGCCGAAGCGGTGGACCACTACAGGACCTTGCTGCGCTCGGCCCCGGCGAACGTCGACGCCTGGTGCGGGCTGGCGATTGCCATGATGCAGACGAGGAATCCGCAGGAAGCGCGAGCCGCCGCAGAAAGGGCGCTGCAGCTTGACCCCAACGCCGTTTCCGGGCTGTTCGTCCTCGGCAACCTCGAGATTGCGGCCGGCAACGTGGCGGAAGCGGTTCAGGCGTATCGGCGCGCCCTTGCTGTTTCGCCTGATCACATTCCGGCGCGGAACAACCTCGCTAACGCGCTCATCATGTTGCGCGACGTCCCGGGCGCGATCGACGAGTACCGCGAAATTCTTCGACGGAGGCCGAACGACGCATCGGTGCGCGAAAACCTCGAACGGGCGCTCGAATACCAGCGGGCGGCGTCGCGCCGTTGACTTGGCCTGTTGCCCTCGAGAAATCTCTTCCGGTGAACACGTCCTGTCGAACCGCGGCCGTCCTGGCCCCCGTGCTGATCGCGGTCGTGGCGTGCGCTGCCTTTCTCAGCGGTCTGCATGCTCCGCTCATCTTCGACGATGTCCCGTCGATCATCGAGAATCCGACGATTCGTCACCTGTCGTGGGCCGCGCTGTGGCCGCCGTCGGGCTGGGGGCTCACCGTGAGCGGCCGGCCGGTTCTCAATCTGACCCTCGCGGTGAACTACGCGATCAGCGGCGTCGATGTCTGGAGCTACCATGCGCTAAATATCCTGATCCACACCCTGGCCGGGTTGACATTGTTCGGGATCATTCGGAGGACGCTCGAGGAAAGCCCGGCGCCCGCGATCGAGGGCCTGCGGAAATCGGTCCGTGTTCAGCCGAGGGTGATCGCGCTCGTGGCGGCGATGCTTTGGACCGCCCATCCGATGCAGGCCGAGTCCGTGACGTATGTGATCCAGCGTGCGGAGTCGCTGATGGGGATGTTTTTCCTGGTGTCGCTGTACGCGTTTGTCCGCGGCGTCCGATCCGGGCACCCAGGACGCTGGAGGGCGGCATCGATTGTGGCGTGCCTTCTCTCTGCAGGAACAAAGGAGGTGGCGGTGATGATCCCGGTGATCGTTTTCCTTTACGATCGGACGTTTGTCGCCGGAAGTTTCAAGGAGGCCTGGAGGCTTAGGAAGACCTGGCACCTGAGCCTCGCTTCCTCGTGGCTGCTGCTCGCCTGGTCGGTGCTGGCAACCGGTGGAAACCGCGGCGGGACGATGGGCTTTGTGTCCGGAACCTCGCAGGTTGGGGCGCTGCTCACCCAGTTCGAGGCTCTGACGCGGTACGTGTGGCTCGCATTCTGGCCGAGCCCGCTGGTGTTCGATTACGGCCGGTTGTCGGCTGAGTTTGGAGTTGTCGTGGTGATCTGGGCGATACCGGTGCTCCTGCTGGTGTTGTTGACGCTTGTCGCGCTGTGGCGATGGCCGGTGGCAGGGTTTCTCGGTGCCTGGTTCTTCGGAATCCTTGCGCCGACGACGCTGATCCCCGGCATGCTGCAGATGATTGTTGAGCACCGTGTGTACCTTCCGCTGGCGGCCCTCGTCGTGCTGGGCACCGTCTCGGCGGCCAGATGGTTGAATGTCCGGGCGTTTGCCGCAGTCGGGGCAGCGCTGACCGTCGTCGCCGGAGTGCTCACGATTCAGCGAAACTCGATCTACGCGAACGAGGAAGTCCTCTGGGTGGACACGATTGCAAAGCGGCCGCTGAACGCGCGTGCCTACAACAATTTCGGCCGCGTTCGCTCGATCCAGGGGCGGTATGCGGAGGCGGTGCCGCTGCATGAGCAATCGCTTCGCCTCGATCCGACGCTCGCGCAGACACATCAGAACCTTGGGCTCGCGCTTGCCGGATGCGGTCGGACGGCCGAGGCGGTCGAGCCCTTCAAGGAAGCGATCAGAATCCTGCCGAAGTATTTCAAGGCGCACCTGAGTCTGGGCAACGCCCTCACGAAGCTCGGCCGCGCCCAGGAGGCGCTTCCGTACTACACCCAGGCGATCAGTCTCGACCCTGAGCCATCCGAAGCGCTGTTTCGTCGAGGAGTGGCGTTCGCGCAGCTTCGGCGGTGGCGCGAGGCGGTTGCCGACTATTCGGAATGCGTGCGGCTCGATCCCGCAAATGGCGTTGCCGAGAGCAACTGGGGCGTTGCACTGCGCGAACTCGGAGACACCGCGGGAGCGCTTCCTCATCTCGAGGCGGCGCTGCGGATGATGCCGAAATCCGCGGATGTCCATTTCAACCTCGCCGTGGCTTACGACGCATCAGGAAATCTGCCGCTGGCGGAGCGGCACTATGCCGAGTGCATGCGGCTCGCGCCGGACCGCATCGACGCCCGTGTGAACCTTGGGATCGTGGCCGGCCGGCAGGGCAGGGATGCGGACGCGGTGGCGATCCTCGCAGAAGCCGTGCGGAAGTGGCCGGACTCAGCGGACGCACAGACCAATTACGCGGTCGCTCTGACGCAGGTCGGGCGCGCCGCCGAGGCGATCGAGGCTTACCGCGCCGCGCTGCGGCTGCGGCCGCAGGATCCGCGGGCGCATTTCAACCTTGGCTATGCGCTGCTCACGGGAAATCAGGTCGCGGAAGCGCGGACGCATATCGAAGCAGCGCTCCGGCTCGATCCCGGGTTCCGCGACGCGGCTCAGCTCCTTGCGCAGCTGCCGCGTTGAGCGAAATCGGCGCCGGCGGCGCGGCGCGTCCGGGCGTATATATACGCCTTTGAGATGTGAGAAATATAGAAATTGATGGGGGATTTCCTGCGCTTGTGCGGGAAAGCGGCGTTGTCCGGTGTTGCATACAACCGACACACCAAAACTCCTGCTGCGAATGGGAGACTCCTCCACCCCGGGGTGGGGCGGCCCTGCGCGCGCATATACTCCACCAATGATCATCGATCTAAGAGAACAGATAACACGCGCTGCATTTGCGGTTCTTGCCGCGAGTGCGGCCCCGGCCGTCGTGCACGCGCAGAGTGCACCGGCCAACACGGCCGGGCCCGCGGCGCAGGAAGCCCAGGCGCTGGCGAAATACGACCGGAACAACAACGGTGTACTCGATCCTGATGAAGCCCGGGCGATGAACGCCGACTCCACTGCCGGCCGCAGCGCAGCCACCGCGACGGACGATATCGTAGCGATGTCGCCGTTCACGGTCTCGAGCGAAAAGGACGTCGGCTACTATGCCGAGAACACGCTCGCCGGGAGCCGCTTGAAGACGAATCTGTCCGACCTCGGCGCCTCGATCACGGTTGTGACGAAGCAGCAGATGGAGGACACGGGCGCGATCGATATCAATGACGTGTTCATGTACGAGGCGAACACCGAGGGCGCGAACACCTACACCCCGGTGCGGGTCAATCGCGGCACAGTCGTCGACAGCATTGGAGGATGGGTGAACGACTCCGGATCGCCCTTTGGCTCCAATACAGCGAATCGCGTGCGCGGCCTGGGGGCCGCGGACACCGCGCAGAACAACTACCCGACGATATCGCGGCTTCCGCTCGATACGTACAATGCGAACAGCATGGAGATCAGCCGCGGTCCGAACTCCATGCTCTTTGGCACGGGCAGCCCGGCGGGCATCGTCAACCAGTCGACTGCCGAGGCGGCGCTTGGAAAATACCACACCACGGTGACGGCGAGGTTCGGACGCTTCGATGAGCACCGCGCCAGCCTTTCGGCGAATGTTCCGATTGGAGAGAAGTTCGCGGTCTATGCCGCCGCCTTGTACGACTCCCGTGGTTTTCAGCGGAAACCGTCCTCCGACATCTATCGCAGGCAATACGCCTCGGCCACATGGCGGCCGTTCAGCGGGACGAAGCTGACCGCGAGCTACGAGCACTACGACAACTTCAACAACCGGCCGAATGCGCTGCCTCCGCAGGATTTCGTGACACCGTGGCGTAATGCCGGCCGTCCGGGTTGGAACCCGGTGACGCAGATGGTCACGTTTCAGGACACCGGACGCTCGGTCGGTCCCTACCTGGTCTCGACACGTGACACGCGTTACGTCGCGGGGGTCACGGGAAGCCAGAGTGGCGACATCAACTTCGTCTCCGCGGCAAACGTGCCGGGCCCTCTGTTCATCGGAGGAATCCAGTTCATGCCCAACCGACCGACGCTCGTCTATGACAACGCGCAGCTCATGGCGTTCACGGTGACGGACGCGACCTCCGGTGGAACGACGAACTCCGGACTGCCGGCCGACGCGGGGCGGACGCAGGCGCAGCGCGAAATGGCTGCGCGGCGGCTGACGTTTTCGAATGGATTTCTCGTGCCGAGGCCCGCGGCAAGCACCGGCGCAACGGGCTACGTCCAGTGGCTGGCTCCCCAGGTGACGGACAAGGGCATCTACGACTGGGAAAAATACAGCACGTTCGGAGCAAACTACGGAACCCAGAATGCCTATACATACAACGTCGAGCTCCAGCAGCAGATATTCACGACGCCGCTCCACAATATGTATTTCAGCGGAGGCTGGTTCCGGCAGGAATTCGACGAGTGGGTTCATTATCCACTGGGGCAGGCGAATCAGGCTGCGCGCCTGTATGTGGACACGAACCTCTATACGATCGACGGCAGGCCGAATCCCTATTTTGGATCGCCGTTCGTCTTCGACTCGCAGGCCGACTCCTTCTACCAGCCGGAGACGAACGACAACAAACGCGCGATGCTCGCGTACGAGATCGATCTGTCGAGGCGGACGGATTGGGCCCGCTGGCTCGGCCGTCACAGGCTGCTCGGACTCGCCTCGCAGCAGGACCAGTGGGCGAACAGCCTGCGGTACCGGCTTTCGACGATCGCCGGTGATCCGCGGTTTCTTCCCGCGAATGCGAACACGCCCGGAGCTGCGTTCAGCTGGGCCGGAAACAGCGCGAACCTGCAGCGCGTGTATTATCTCGGCCACAACAGCAACGGCGTGGTGGAACAGGGCCTGCAGCGGATCGAGGCGCCTGGCTTCGGCGGCCCCACCTCCGGCACGCTCTCGTTCTACGACTGGCAGGCGGCTGCGTTTCGCCAGACGAACCTGACCTTCCGCCAGAACCTCGGTTATCTCGGCAATCCCTACGGTGTTTCCACGCGCAAGACCTCCTCGAAGAGCGTCGCATGGCAGGGGTGGCTCTGGCAGGACCGCCTCCTTCCCACGATCGGCTGGCGCAGGGATGTCCTGAAGATGCAGAATTACACCGGTCGCAACTACGACGGGACCCCGTTCACGGTGGCGCAGCAGTACACGAACGGTGACGCCAATCCCGGCCTGTGGAATGTCCTCGGCACGGCGACGTACACAAGCGGCAACACCATGACCCGCGGCGGGGTGATTCGTCCGCTGAAGGGCTGGCGGGCCATCGAGGAGAGTGCGTCTGGGGGCAGTTTCCTTGGGCAGCTCGCCCGCGGCCTCACGGTCCATTACAACACCTCCGACAACTTCAACGCACCTTCCGGGATCGTGGTCGATTTCTTCAACAACCACCTCCCGACGCCGTCCGGTGAGGGAAAGGACTACGGCTTCGGCCTGAACCTGCTCGATGACAGACTGGTGCTCCGGATGAACTGGTACAAGGCGACCAACCGAAATCAGTCCTCGGCGGTGGGAAACACAGTCACGGGACGGCTGACGCGCATTGATGCAGGGGCCAGGCTCTGGGCGACGTACGTGGTGCGCATGCGGCACGGGCAGGACCCGGCGATCGACGCGAACTTCGCGAACAACACGGTGAATCCGCTCACGCCGCAGATGCAGGCCGAGATCTCCCGGCTGCAGTGGGGGAGCTTCCCTCTCGGCGACTTCAACTGGCCGCTGTACGACGGCTCGATCACCGCCACCGAGACCTACGAGTCCAAGGGCAAGGAGTTCTCCGCCACGTTCAACCCCAGCCGTGCCTGGACGATGAAGCTGACCGTCGGGCAACAGAAGGCCAGGGCCTCGGCCGTTGGTCCGGAGGTGACGGAATGGATCAAGTTCCGCCGGCCGCAGTGGGAGGCGCTGACCTCCGAGTTCACTCAGGACGTGGTGAAGGCCAGCAATGGAAACCGGCTTCAGCTCGGGTCGTTCTGGACCGGCTATGGCTTCACCGATCCCGCGGACGGCGCCGGCGCGGGCAACAACGATGCCCCGTCGACTGCGCAGGGCGGCACCGGCAATATGCAGACCACCTACACCCAGATCGTCGAATCCCAGTATCTGCCGATGCTGGCCCAGGCGAGGCAGCTTGTCCCGGGCGAGCGGGAATGGTCCGCGAGCTATCTCACGAGCTACACGTTCCAGACGGGCAGGCTCAAGGGCGTGACCGTCGGCGGCAGCGTGCGCTGGCAGGACAAGGCGTTTGTCAGCTACCAGGGTCTCCTCGATCCCACGACCTACGTCCGTCCGAGCGCGGGGGTGGCCAACATCGTGTTCCCCGATTTCGACCGGCCGATCTACTCCCCGGCGCAGACGAACATCGACCTGTGGGCGTCGTACTCGATGAAGCTGACCGACAAGGTTCGCATGAAGGTGCAGCTGAACGTCCGAGACGTGGCGGAAAAGGGCGGACTAGAGACGATCTATTACAACATGGATGGATCGCCGGCGCAGTACCGTATCAAGAACCCGCGTACCTGGTATCTGACGACCACGTTCGACTTCTAGACCCGTTGTAGGTTGGTGAGGCGTGACAGCTCTCCTCCGGTCGGCCGGGGGAGGGCTTTTTTTGCGCCTGCCGACGAGCCAGAGTGTCATCTGATGCCCGGATTCCGAAACAAGGCAGTCACAGAGGGCACGGAGCTCGGACACGGAGTTCACAGAGAATAGCCCAATCTCGGCGTTCGCACTGTTTCGGGCGGGTGAGAGTTGCCGCGCGAGCCTCCGGCTTGGCTCGGATTTGGCCTCTGTGGCAAAATCGGTATTCAGGTAATAGATAAAACTTCCGCCGGGGCGGCACCGATTCGTGCGGGCACTAGTACCCGTACCACCAAACCCTGTGAACCGCGAAGCGCGCGAACAGACGCGAAAAGACTACCGCGCTCATTCGTGTCCTTGGCGTGCCTTTGTCCGGGTGTCCATCTGAGTTCATCTGTGGTTCAGGTCGGCGCGATCCTTCCTTCGTGTCTATTTTCGGTGCAGACGGCGTCCGGCTCATTTCCGCTGTGCCGGCGGAATCAGATCCTGCGTGAGCTTCTGCAGCTCGGGCGAAGGGAAGGGGACCTTGAGCCCGTCGCTCAGGGCGAGAAGGTCGTTGAGCGTACCCGGCGTGAAATGGCGAAGCTGTTCCTCGTCGAGGTTTCGCATGCATCCGGCAAGCTGGCGCCGGGCGTCCTCCATCCGGTTGGCGACGATGAGAACGACGGAGAGTTGAACAAGCTCCTCGGGCGACAGCGACGCAGCGGAGGGCAGCAGTGCGACGACCCTGCCGAACGAGGCCTGGAACGCGGCGGCATCGCGCTGCCGGGAGGCGATTGCGGCGAGCATCACCATCGAAGGAAGATCGTTCTCGTACCCAACGAGGGCAGGCATCAGCCGCGCAGCCAGGTCCGCGCGGCCGGATTCCAGGAAAAACGCCGCCTGATGCGTCAGCGCCTTCTGCGGAGTGGTGTCGGTGGTCACCTCCCATATGCGCACGTAGGCGCCGGAAACCGCGGCGTTGTCCGGGAGCTTGAAGGGGAGCGCGCGCAGCCATGGCGGCGGCACCGGGGAGGCGAGCAGGCGTGCGATGAACGAGTCTTGCGGGATTGGCGCATCCGGGGAAAGTCCGCGATCGAGCTTCGCGAGCGAAACCTCGAGCGCATTCCATGAGTAGAACGCGATGTGCGTCACTCCCAGCCTCGTGACCAGGTCGTGCGCGGCATCGAACGAGGGCTCGCCGAACAGCCGAGTGGCGTTCCTCAGCCCCTCGCCATTTTCCCAGAACAGCGTCCCCAGTCCCCTGAGGCTGCCATAATAGGCGAGCATTGTCGTGGGCGCCGGCCCGGTCGCCACGGTGACCTGCCCGGCTCCGCTGCGCAACCGGAGCCAGTGCGCGACGTCACGCTCCGCCAGATTTCGAATCTCCTCTGTCGTAAATTCGTCCGCGTCCAGTGCGGCGCGGACTGCGTTGATTGCGCCCGGCACAAAAAGCAGGGCGATCACCGCGGCCCACACGAGTCGTGTACGGGGTCGCTCGGTCCCGGCCTGCCCCAGGACACGCAGGTAGACGGCGATCAGGGGGATCGACATCGCGAAGGCGAGACCCAGCCAGCGGACCTGCGTCCAGCCCATCAGCCAGCAAAGCGCGGCCGGCATCCAGGCGAGAAGAAGCAACGCGCGCGCCTCGCGGCTTGCCGATCGGCTGAATGCCTTCAGCAGCGGCGGCAGCAGGAGCAGGGTGGGCAGCGCGATGCCCACCCACTGCCCCGCGAGTCTGGAGGAATAATGGGATGCCAGCGCCTGGATCTCCGTGATGTACAGCTTGTGAATCTTCCAGACGATCGGGTCGGAGACGGCAAAGGTGGTGGCGTGGGTTGCGGCGAGCGTGAGCGGAAGGACGAGTATGGCGGCGACGCCAGCGGCGCCTCGCAACAGAATCGCGGACGGAACGGCCTTCGGTCCGACTCGCAGGGCGGTGATCACGGCGCAGAGAGCCTCGCCCGCTCCGATCCATGCCAGCGCGTACAGTGGGTGGTTCACCTCGAGTCGCATGCCGAAGCCGTCCGGAAAGTACTCGAACAGATAGGCGGCAAGGCTGAACCCGCCGCCGATCCAGCCCCAGAGCCGGAAAAGCCGGGGCTCGATGAGCCAGGGCAGCGGCGTCTGCGCGGTCCGGCCGATCCATCCCGCCAGGAGAATCCCGCAGCCCAGGCCCACGAGCACCGGCGCGGCGGTTGCCGCGCTCAGCCACATTGCCAGGCCCCCTGCGATCGCGGACAACGTGAACCATTTTCGCGCGGAGCCCCGGCTGCCGAGGAGCACGAACAGCACCATGGAGAGCGCCAGGATGTTGATCAGCCCATGGTGATCCGCATGGCCCGGCTCGAAGTCGACGTAGAACGGATACGCCGCAACCGCTCCAAACCCGGCAAGGACCGCGGCTGCCGGCGAGAATTGGCGGGCGATGAACGGCACCATTGCCAGGAGAAAGGCGGCGAGCATCAGCGGGCCGACGATGAGCGTTGCCCGTTCCACCGAGATGCCGATCGGCCGGCCGGAGAGCGAGTGATCCGCCCAGGCAACCACCGCCAGGCACCAGTGGTAGGGAGCGGCCCAATGTACCTCACGACCCTTCGGGGCGTTGTCGTAGTCGACCCGATGGATCCGCCACTCGCCGCGCTGGATCATCGTCTGTGTCTGCATGATCCAGTGCGTGGTGTCCGCCGAGCCGCCGGGGATGAGGAGTGCGCGGCGCTGGTCGGCATAGCCGGTGGGTGACGCGGGATCCTGCGGGGGCGCGTCGACTGCGACGCCAAAGCTGTCGGTCAGCTTGAGGATGTGCCGGCTTCGCGCCAGGGAGTCCCAGACGACGAAGCCCAGGATCACGGAGAAAAACGCGAGCCACGCGGCGAGGCGAACCGCCCGGGTGGACGTGGGACCATTCGTCATGTGCAGCGTTGGCTATCCTCGCTCGGCGATGGTCGGGCAAGTCGAAAGAGCCCGCGGCCTGACACGTGTGCGACCACCGGGGGAGACATTGTCATCCGATACCTGAATACTGATTTTGCCACAGAGTCCAAGCCGAGCCAATCTGGAGGCTCGCGCGACAACTCTCACCCCCACGAAACAGTGCGAACCCCGAGATCGGGCTGCTGCCGGTCAAGGTATTCTCCGTGAGCTCCGTGTCGGAGCTCCGTGCTGCTCTGTGTTAGTGCCTTGGGGTAGGGCCGGACCGCTGGGCCGGCCGTGCCTCAATTCGCAATCCCCAGACCAAGGCAGGGTAACCGCGAAGGACGCGAATGAACGCGAAGGCGTGTGGTGGTCTCGGGCTTCGCGTCTCTTCGCGCACTTCGCGCTGTGGGCGGGGTGCCTCGCGTTTTCGACCGCAGACGGCCGGCCCAGCGGCCCGGCCCTACCTCAAGGCACTCAGTCCCGGCCATCAGTCATTCGGCAGGTTGAGTTATTCTCCGTGAACTCTGTGTCGGAGCTCCGTGCTCTCTGTGGCCAGTCTGACTTCGGAATCCA
>JAJYAR010000510.1 GCA_021779435.1 bacterium | reverse complement strand
AAAACCCCCAGCTTCACGCCCCCCGTCAGCGCCTCGGCGGCCGATGCAGAGAGCGGCATGCGGGTCGAGTTCGCGCTCGAATGGAACGATTCCTACCACGAGACCATGCTCTGCTTCACCAACAACATCCCCCAGCGTGACGGCGGCTCCCATCTCGCCGGCTTCCGCCAGGCGCTGACCCGTGTCGTCACCAAGTATGCGGAAGGCATGGGCAAGAAGGAGGGCCTCAGCCTGGTTGGGGACGATATGCGCGAAGGTCTCACCGCCGTCCTTTCGGTCAAGGTCCCCGACCCGAAATTCTCCTCCCAGACCAAGGACAAGCTGGTGAGTTCCGAGGTCCAGCCGATCGTCCATGCCGCCGTCGCCGACCACCTCGGCCACTGGTTCGAGACCCATCCGCGTGAAGCGAAATCGATCATCCAGAAGGTGATGGACGCCGCGAGCGCCCGCGAAGCCGCCCGTCGCGCCCGCGAACTGACCCGCCGCAAGGGCGTGCTGGACGTCTCCACCCTCCCCGGCAAGCTCGCCGACTGCCAGGAGCGCGACCCCGCAAACGCCGAACTTTTCCTGGTCGAGGGAGACTCCGCCGGCGGATCCGCCAAGCAGGGCCGCGACCGGCGCTTCCAGGCGATCCTGCCGCTGAAGGGCAAGATCCTGAACGTCGAACGTGCCCGCTTCGACCGCATGCTGGCCAGTGCCGAGGTCGGCACGCTGATCACCGCACTCGGCACCGGGATCGGGCGCGGCGCTCCGGAGCAAGGCGGGTTCGACATCTCCAAACTGCGCTACCACCGCATCGTCATCATGACGGACGCGGACGTGGACGGCTCCCACATCCGCACGCTCCTTCTCACCTTCTTCTTCCGCCAGATGCCCGAGTTGATCGACCGCGGCCATCTCTACATCGCCCAACCGCCGCTCTATCGCGCCAAGCGCGGCAACGAAGAGCAGTACCTCAAGAACGATCGCGCGCTGGAGGACTATCTCCTATCGCGTGCGCTCGGTGGTGCCGGTCTCACCTTTCACGACGGGATGAGCATGGCCGGAACGGAACTGTCCGAGACCCTCGTCGTCATGCGGGAAGCCTCCAGCCGCCTGCAACGCCTGGCCGACCCCGTGCCGCTCGCCATCATCGAGCAGGCCCTGATCGCGGGCGCGCTGGGCCCCGAGTCGGGCCGGCTTGCCGCGTCCCAGACTCTTGCCGCGCGCCTCGACGGCATGGCCGCGGCCGGGGAGCGCGGATGGAAAGTCGCCGTCAACTCCGGCGGCTTCGTCATCGCGCGCACCGTCCGCGGCGTCGGAGAGCGCTACAGCCTGGACGCCGCGATGCTGCGCAGCGCCGAAGCCCGCTGGCTCTCCGAGCGGCAACCCTATTTTGCCTCCCGCTTCGCCGAGCCTGCGCGGTTGCGCACCGATGGCACCGAGTTCACCGTGCCCGGGCCCGCGTCTCTGGTGGAATTGCTTCTTTCCCAAGCACGCCGGGGACTGGCGATCCAACGGTTCAAGGGTCTGGGAGAAATGAACCCCGATCAGCTCTGGAAAACCACCCTTGATCCTGCGGTCCGCACGTTGCTCCAGGTGCGCGTCGGGGACATCGAGGATGCCGGTCAGGTATTCAGCACATTGATGGGGGACGTCGTCGAGCCGCGGCGGGAGTTCATCGTCGGCAATGCCTTGCGGGTGGCGAACCTCGACACCTGAACGCGCAGCGATTGGGGCGCCGTGACCCGCGCACAGGTATTGCGGCTTGGCGCGGCGCGGCAAGCCGGATAGAACGGGGTGTCCCGTGCAGGAAGGCGCCCCAAATTGTTTCACGTGAAACATTGCCCGCCGGGCGCCGGTCAAGTGCTTCACGCCAACCCGGTGGCCGGCTTCGACGAGCGAGTGTTGCCTCCTACCATCCTTGCCCGCCTCCGTGCTTTCGAATCCCTTCTGCGGCAATGGTCAGCCCGCCTCTCCCTGGTCTCCGCCGGCGACCGCGTGGCACTGTGGGAGCGGCACATCCTCGATAGCCTCCAGCTCCTGCCTTTGCTGCCCAATGACCCTACCCCCGCTCTCGATATCGGCACCGGTGCCGGGCTCCCGGGGCTCGTTCTCGCAATCGCCACCGGCACGCCATTTCACCTGGTAGACCCCGACCGGCGCAAGTGCGCCTTCCTGCGCGAAGCGGCGCGCGTCACCGGCACACCCGTCATCATCCATCCTTCGCGCATCGAAGCGCTTCCTCCGTTTCCGGCCGGACTCGTCACCTGCCGCGCCCTTGCGCCTCTGCCTCGCCTGCTCGCGCTGACCGCCCCGTTTCTTGCTCCCCAGACGATCTGCCTATTCCCGGTCGGCCGCCATGCTGCTCTCGCGGCCCCCGACTGGTCGTTCGATCTGGAAATCCGTTCCAGTCAAACAGATCCCTCCTCCCACATTCTACGCCTGCGGAATGTCGCACGTGTCTGAACGCCCGCTCCCCCACAGGATCGCCGTCGCCAACCAGAAGGGCGGTGTCGGCAAGACGACGACCGCCATCAGCCTCGCGGCCGCCCTCGCCCGCGGCGGACATCCCACCCTGCTGCTGGATCTCGATCCCCAGGGGAATGCTTCGACCGGCCTGGCGATTGCA
>JAJYAR010000048.1 GCA_021779435.1 bacterium | reverse complement strand
GATTGCGGCCTGAGGAGAAGTGTCCACGGTGGACATTTTCTGATCTATGCGGTTTTTCAAAGACTTGGTCGCGGACGTTAGGGAATTGGAAAGCATTCCGAACGGCGGTCCTGGTGGCGGGCGTCTTCCATTACATGAAGGTCGGACCCCTCGAGGAGCCGAGAGACGACGGGCCCACCGCACGCGCCTCCGGTGACGGCTGCCATGACGACGGTTCCTGCCGCGCAGAGCAAGACCTACGACAAGGACTCGGTCCTCAAGGACGCCGAGGGCTTCCGTGACGTCATCATCACCTATCGCAATGGCGCAGCAGTCCGGCTGGGCGACGTCGCCAACGTCATCGACAGCGTGCAGAACGACAAGTCGCTCGGCTACTACAACGGCCGAAGCTCGGTCATGCTGTTCGTCCAACGGCAACCCGGCACCAACACCATCGAGGTCGTCGACGGCGTCAAAAAGCTGCTGCCCACGTTCCGTGCGCAGATGCCCGCCTCGATCAGCCTCGACATCCTGATCGACCGCTCGCTCGCCATCCGCGAATCGGTCTCCGACGTGAAGTTCACCCTGGTGCTCGCGATCGGGCTCGTCGTCATGGTGATCTTCCTGTTCCTGCGAACGATCTCCGCGACCATCATCCCCAGCGTCGCCATGCCGATCGCCGTGGTGGGCACCTTCGCGGTGATGTTCTTCTTCGGGTTCAGCATCGATAACCTGTCGCTGCTGGCGCTCACGCTCTCCGTTGGCTTCGTTGTCGACGACGCCATCGTCATGCTCGAAAACATCATACGGCACATCGAGCACGGCGAACCGGTGATGACCGCCGCGTTGAAGGGCTCGCGCGAGATCGGGTTCACGATCCTTTCGATGACCATCTCGCTGGTCGCCGTCTTCATTCCGGTGCTGTTCATGGGCGGCGTCCTCGGCCGGCTTCTCCATGAATTCGCCGTCACGATCAGCGCCGCGATCCTGGTGTCCGGCTTCGTCTCGCTGACGCTGACACCGATGCTGTGCAGCCGTTTTCTCAAGCCGATCGATCACGAGAAACGCCATGGCCGGTTCTATGTGACGATGGAAAACGCCTTCCAGGCGGGCCTGAACTTCTACCGGCGCACGCTGCAGACCAGCATGCACCACCGCCGTCTCACGATGCTTGTCGCCGCGACGATGATGATCCTCACGGTTGTTCTCCTCATCACGATCCCGAAGGGCTTCATCCCCACCGAGGACACCGGACGCATCAACATCAGCATCGAGGCCGCCCAGGACTCCTCGTTCGCCTCCATGGTTCGCTACACCCGCCAGGTGATGGCGATCGTCGAGAAGAACCCCTATATCGACGGCTACTCGGCCTCCGCCGGTGGCGGAAACACGAGCCGCATGTTTCTCAGCCTGAAGGAGCGCTCCGAACGTCCTTCAGCCGACAAGATCGTCCAATCGCTCCGCGCCCAGCTCTCGGGCATCCCGGGGCTTCGCGTGTTCCCCCAGGTGCCGCCCAGCATCCGCATCGGCGGCCGCCAGTCGTCATCGATTTACCAGTACACGGTTTACGGTCCCGACCTGCAGGAGATGTTCCAGGTCGTGCCGCCGTTCGCGGAACGTATCCGGCAGCTGCCTGGCGTCGTCGACGTGACCACCGATCTCGAGGTCACCAGCCCGCAGCTCATCGTCGACATCGATCGCGCCCGCGCATCCACGCTCGGGTTGAGCGTCCAGCAGATCGAGGACGTCCTCTACAGCGCCTACGGCTCACGACAGGTCTCCACGATCTACACGCCCACGAACCAGTACTACGTGATCCTCGAGCTGGATGACCAGTTCCAGACCGACGCCCGAGCCCTCCCGCTGCTCCACTTGCGAAACAAGGACGGCAAGCTGATCTCGCTCGACACCGTCGCGAGACTGCGAAACACGGTCGGCCCGCTCAGCGTGAATCACCTTGGCCAGGTCCCCGCCGTGACAGTCACGTTCAATCTGGCACCAGGCGTCTCGCTCAGCCAGGTGACGAGCGCGGTCGAGCAGATTGCCCGCGAACAACTGCCCGCGACCGTCGCCGGCACTTTCCAGGGCACGGCCGCCGCGTTCACCAGTTCACTCCAGGGCCTTGGCGTCATGCTCATCGTCGCGGTGCTCACGATCTATCTCGTCCTCGGCGTGCTGTACGAGGACTTCGTCCACCCGATCACGATCCTGTCAGGCCTGCCGGCCGCAACCTTCGGTGCGCTCGCCACGCTGATGCTGTTCGGCCAGGAGCTGAACATCTACGGCTATGTCGGACTGATCATGCTGATCGGCATCGTGAAGAAGAACGCCATCATGATGATCGACTTTGCCCTCGACGCACAGCGCAGCCGTGGCAGGTCGGCGGCGGACGCGATCTTTGAGGCGTGTGTCGTCCGGTTTCGACCCATCATGATGACGACGCTTGCGGCACTCGCCGGCGTTCTGCCGATCGCCCTCGGCTGGGGCGCCGGTGCCGAATCCCGCCGCACGCTCGGCCTCGCGGTCTGCGGCGGCCTGATCGTTTCGCAGATGCTCACACTCTACATCACTCCGGTGTTCTACCTCTACATGGAGCGGTTCACGCGATACCTGACACCAACGCCGGTGCCGCCGGCAGACGAGATCGAACCGGATCGCGAGCGCGAGCCGGTCATGGCGAAGTGAGCTTTCAAGGGCGGCTCAAAGCCGCCCTTTCTGTTTTCCGATTCGCGTGACTCGCGGGCTACTTCGCCAGCACCACCCGGACAAACGCCTCGCGCTGCTCCATGTGCGGGTTGTGCCCGCTGCCGGGGATCGTGACGATATCGGCATTCGGAAAATGACCACGGATCGCGGCGTGGTCCGCCGGCTCGACGTAGGTCGAGTCTGCGCCGGTGATGAATCGCGCCGGTCCAACGTAGCGGTCGGTGCTCGTAAGTGAGTTCGCCTCGATCGTGGGAAGGGATGCCGTGATCGCCGGGAGGTTGATCTGCCACCGCCAGTGCCCATCCGGCGTACGCTCGAGATTCGTCGTCAGGAACTTCCGCGTGGCCCAGTTCGGCACCCGCCCTTCGAAACGAAGCTCCGCCTCCGCGCGCGAATGCAGGTCGGCGAGAGCGAGCTCGTTCATCGCCGCGAAACTCGCCCGGTGGCCCATCCACGCGTAATCCTTCGGCGCGATATCGATGATGAACAGGCGCTCAACCTGGGCCGGGTGCCGGCAGGCAAGCTGCATCGCGACCTTCCCGCCCATGCTGTGGCCCATGATCGTCGCCGACGTCAGGAGGTGCTCGGCCATCCATTCGAGGACATCCGCGACCATCACATCGAAATCCATCGCGTCGGCGTGCGGCGACCGCCCGTGGTTGCGCAGGTCGAGCGCAAACACGTGATAGCGCGCTGCCATTTCCACCCCCGCGGTCTGCCAGTTGCGCGAGGAACCGAGCAGCCCGTGAAGGATCACCAGCGGCGGATTTCCCGCCCCGCCCAGGTCGCGGTGGTACAGATGCATGCCCTCAAGCTGCCCCCGCCCGCCCGCCGCCCGCCAGTCGAATTTTTCGACTCGCTACCGGCTGGCTGATACCGGCTACATTGGAGGCTGATGTCCGACGCGAAGCTCACGCCCATGATGCAGCAGTACTTCGAGGTGAAGCGCGGCCTGTCGCGCGACACGCTCCTGCTGTTCAGACTGGGCGATTTCTTCGAGATGTTCTTCGACGACGCCGTCACGGCGTCGAAGCTCCTCGGACTCACGCTGACCAAGCGCCAGGAGCATCCCATGGCGGGGATCCCGGCGCACGCGTGCGATACCTACGTTTCCAAGCTGCTCGCCGCCGGGAAAAAGGTCGCCATCTGCGATCAGGCCGAGGCACCGAAACCCGGCAAGCTGGTCCGCCGACAACTGACGCGTATCCTCTCCCCCGGCACGACGCTCGCGGCAAACCAGCTCGAGGCCGTCCGCAATCATTACCTCGCGGCGATCTGCGTCGACAAACAGGGACTCCACGCCGCCTGGCTCGATCTCTCCACCGGCGAGTTCCGGATCGCGACCGACGGCAGGGTCGGAAACCTGCTCCCTGTCCTGACCGCCCTCGATCCCGCCGAGCTGCTCGTCGTCGAGGGCGAGCGTGACCGCTGGTCCTCGGCGCCACACGAACAGACCGAGCTCCACGCACTGCACGCCTTCTGTTCGAACCGCCTGGCGTCCGAACTTCCGGGCTATCATTTCGACGCCGCAAGCGGCGCCTCGACGGTCCTGGATGCCCTCGGGGTCCTCAATCTCGAGGGTTTCGGCATCGCGCACTCCCATCCCGCGCTGGGCGCCGCCGGAGCATTGGTTCACTACGCGACGGAGAATCTCTGCGCCAAGCCCGAAAACCTCCGCGGCCTCCAGGAGTACCGCAGCACGAACACGCTGCTCATGGACCCGGCGACACTCCGCAACCTCGAGATCTTCTCCTCGATCCGCGGCGGACGTGAGGGCTCGCTCCTCAATGCGATCAACCGCACCACGACCGCTGCCGGAGCCCGGCTCCTGGAGCGCTGGCTCGCCACCCCGACGCTCGACCTCGTCGAGATGCGGCGGCGGCAATCCGCAGTCGGCGAACTCCGCACGGAGCCCGGCCGACTCGCGGAGCTTCACGAGCTCCTGGGCCAGGTGCGTGATATCCCCCGCATCCTCGGCCGTCTTCAGAACAAACTGCGTAATCCGCGCGAGCTCGGCGGCGTGCGTGACACCCTCGCCCAGATTCCGCCGCTGCACGCCGCGCTCGCCGCCTTTCCTCCAGGCTCCGCCGTCGCCGCGCTCGCCTCGCGACTCCACGAATTGCCCGACTTGCGACAGCTGCTGGCGTCGGCGCTCGCCGACGAGCTGCCCAATGATCTCAACGACGGCCACTACCTCCGTCCCGGTTACGACGCCGAGCTCGACCGGCTTCGCTCGCTGACGACCGACAACAAGACCTGGCTCTCCGACCTCGAACGCGCCGAGCAGGAACGCACCGGGATCCGCAGCCTGAAGGTCAGGTTCACGAACAATTTTGGGTACTACATCGAGGTGACGAAGGCCAACCTCCACCTGGTGCCTTCCGACTACATCCGCCGCCAGACAACCGTCGGCGGCGAGCGGTATGTCACCGAGGCGCTCCGTCAAAAGGAGAAGGAGATTTTCCATGCCGAGGAGAACTCGCTCGCACGCGAGCTCGAGTTGTTCAACGGACTCGTTGCCAGGGTGCTCGATGACTCGGTCGCACTCGCGCAAACGGCGGACGCCCTGGCTGAGCTGGACGTCCTCGTCGGCTGGGCGCTGCTCGCCCGCGAGTGGGACTACTGCCAGCCGGTCCTCGACGATGGCGAGAGCCTCGAGATCGTCGACGGCCGTCATCCCGTCGTGGAGCAGATGCTCCGCTCGGCGGACATCCCGCTGGCGCGCGGCGCGAGCGCGGGCTTCGTCCCGAACGACACGCTTCTCGCCTGTGACGACGCCCAGATCGCGTTGATCACCGGTCCAAACATGGCCGGCAAGTCGACCTACATCCGCCAGGTTGCACTGATCACCCTCATGGCGCAGGTCGGCTGCTGGGTGCCCGCCAAATCGTGCCGCATCGGTCTCGTCGATCGCGTCTTCTCCCGGGTCGGCGCCAGTGACGACCTCGCGCGAGGCAACTCGACGTTCATGGTCGAGATGAACGAGACGGCGAACATCCTCAACAATGCCACGGATCGTTCACTCATCATCCTCGACGAGATCGGCCGCGGCACCTCGACGTACGACGGGCTGTCCATCGCATGGGCCGTCGTCGAACACCTTCATCGGTCACCGGAGCGTGGACCGCGGACGTTGTTCGCGACGCACTATCAGGAGCTGACCCAGCTCGAGAAACACCTGCCGCGTCTCCGAAACTTCTCGGTCGCCGTGAAGGAATGGAACGACGAGATCGTCTTCGTCCGCCGCGTCGTCGCCGGCGCCGCCGATCGCAGCTACGGCATCCAGGTGGCCCGGCTCGCGGGCCTGCCGCTGACGGTGATCGATCGCGCAAAGACGATCCTCGCGAAGCTCGAGAGCGACGACACAACGGTATCGCTTCCCGCCCCGCAGGCGCGTCCCAAGAAGAAGATCACGGTCGCACCGACCGACGACTCGCAGCTCACGCTGTTGTGACCGGCGAGCGGGGACGGACCCACCCTCGCACCCGAAAGGCGCCCAAGCGCCGGGGTGAAGACTGGCGCCACCGAAGACGAGTTCTCACGTCCGGGTAGCACCGGGGTCTGTGGACCCCGGCTACAACAAAGCCGCTTGGCGCGGGGCTTCAGCCCGCGCGGGCCCACGGTCGTGTGGCGGCGAGCGCCAGCGAGCCGACCGAGCTGCGGCGGAAGCCGCCGCCTGTCCGCTCAGTGTTTGAAGTGCCGGATGCCGGTGAAGACCATCGCCATCCCGCGGGCATCCGCGGCCTCGACGACCAGCTGATCGCGCACCGAGCCGCCGGGCTGAATCGCGGCGGTGGCTCCGGCGTCGGCGGCGGCGATCAAGCCATCCGGGAACGGAAACAGCGCTTCGCTGACGACGACCGAGCCATGCAGATCGAGCTTCGCCTCGCCGGCCTTCCAAACCGCGATACGCGAGCTGTCAACCCGGGCCATCTGCCCCGCGCCGATGCCGAGCGTCCGCTCGCCGCGAGTGTAGACGATCGCATTCGATTTCACGTGCTTGCAGACCTTCCAGCCGAAGATCATCGACGCCCACTCTTCTTCGCTCGGCTGACGTTTCGTCACGACCTTGAAGTCCTTGCGGTCACCGAGATGCAGGTTGCGGTCCTGCACGAGCACGCCACCCACAACCGAACGGATTTCCTGCAGCGCATCGATGCCGGTCCCTGCCGCGCCGGCCTTTGCGATCATCAAACGGAGATTCTTCTTCTTCGACAGAATCGCCATCGCCTCTTCCGAGAAGCGCGGGGCGATGATCACTTCGGTGAAGAGCTCCGCGATCGCCTTGGCCACTGCACCGTCCAGCGTCTGGTTGACGATGATGATGCCGCCGTACGGCGCCTGCCGGTCGGTTTCGAGGGCCTTTTCCCAGGCATCGACCAGCGTGTCGCTGGTGGCGACGCCGCACGGGTTCGTGTGCTTCAGAATGGCAACCGTCGGCTTTTCGAATTCGCCGATCAGATAGGTCGCCGACGTGATATCGAGAATGTTGTTGTACGAGAGCTCCTTCCCCTGGAGCTGCTCGAAGTGCTCGTGGAATGTGCCGTAGAGCGCGGCTTTCTGGTGCGGGTTCTCACCGTAGCGCAGCGACTGCGCCTTTTTCCAGGAAACGCTGAGCGTCTCGGGAAACCCACTGAGCGCCTCGATATCGGGCTCGCCGAGCTGACCTTCGAGGTACTTGGCGATCGCGGCGTCATAGCGCGCCGTGCGCTGAAAGACCTTGAGCGCGAGTTTCCGACGAAGATCGACCAGCTTGTCCGGCTCCGCGAACGCAGCGAGAACGGCCGTGTAGTCGGCGGGATCGCACACAACCGTCACGCTCTCGTGGTTCTTTGCCGCGCTCCGCAGCATCGAGGGGCCGCCGATGTCGATGTTCTCGATCGCCTCCTCGAACTCCACGTGCGGCTTCGCGACGGTCTGCTCGAAAGGATACAGGTTCACGACCACGAGATCGATCAGCTCGATCCCGTTCTTCTTTGCCTCGGCCAGGTGCTGCGCCTTGTCACGCCGGCAGAGCAAACCACCGTGGATCTTCGGGTGGAGCGTCTTCACGCGGCCCTCCATGATTTCGGGGAATCCGGTGTGCTGGCTCACCTCCGTCACCGGGAGTCCCTGCTGGGCCAGGAGCTTTGCGGTGCCTCCTGTGGAGAGCAGTGTGTATCCGTACTGCTGCACCAGTGCGGTGGCGAACTCCACCAGACCCTGTTTGTCTGAAACCGAGAGAAGCGCGAATTTGGCCATGCGTTCGGAATCTCGCGTCAGCCCCGACGCGCAGCAAGCGCGAAAACGAGCGGGGACCTGCCGCGCAATTGATCGGAAATCAGCGCGTTGGGGGACCGGCTGGCTCGCGAGCGACCCGTCCGGAAGGCACCGTCAGACCGACGGAATGCTCATCTCGAACGGCGGCAAGATCACGTGGACCTGCTCACCGTACTCGTCGAGACCGTGAAAACTCCCGTGCGCCGTGGCATCCTCACCCGTCACGTGGTAGCTGTTGTACGAAAACTGCTCGCCTGGCGCCAGCCGCGGCGTCTCGCCCACGATCCGGTCGCCTTCGACGACCAACTGGGTTCCATCGCGATGCGCCAGCACCCATTTCCGCCCCAGCAGCGTGACAACGCGGTCGGAGTTGTTCCGGATCGTGATGAAATAGACGAAAGCGTGCGGCTTGTCCGCCGGAAGGCTCGCCCCGCCGTGGTGGTAGCACAGCTTGTCGAGGCGGGCGGTGAGGCCCGGGAGTTCACGGGAACAGGACACGGAGTGAAAGAGACCCGGGGAACGTTCGTCCGCAAGAGGGAAGGAAAGAACCGCTCCCGGCCCTCTGCCTCACTTCGTACTGGTTCTATTCGTACTTCTGGTTCTTCTTTGCGGCGATGAAGCTCACAGACTTGAACCGCGACGGCGGCATCGGCGCCAACTCGCTGTTCATTCAGCTCGGCGACTTGAACATTTTGGTCGATTGCGGCCTCCACCCGAAAAAGGTGGGGCGCGCAGCCACGCCCGACCTCGGAATTCTGAGGAATGTCACGCTGGACCTGATCATCATCACCCATTGCCACCTGGACCACATCGGCAGCCTGCCCGTCGTGATGCGGGAGCACCCGAACACTCCGGTCATCATGAGCAGCTCGAGCCGGATGCTCATCGAGCGCATGCTGCACAATTCGGCGAACGTGATGCTCAAGCAGCGTGAGGCGGAGAACATCCCGGACTACCCGCTGTTCACGCATGACGAGATCGACCGCTGCTCGAAGCGCTTCACCCCGCTTCCGTTCGGCCAGGCGAAGCATTTCCGCGGCGCAAAGGAAGACATAGAGATCATCTTCCATGGAGCCGGTCACGTTGCGGGCGCCGTCGGCGTGGAACTCCGGCACAAGCACCGGGCGATCTTCTTCACCGGCGACGTGCTGTTCCAGAATCAGCGGACCACGCCTGCCGCCAAGTTCCCGGCCGGACACTTTGACACCCTCGTTATGGAGACAACCCGCGGTCTGACGGAACGTCCCGAGGGCAAGGAACGGGTGCACGAGGTCGCCCGGCTCGTCGATTCGATCAACAGCACCATCCAGCGCGGCGGCTCGTTCCTGATGCCGGTGTTCGCGCTGGGACGCATGCAGGAGATCCTTTCGATTCTCCATGACGCGCGGAAATTCGGCCGGCTCGTCGCCGCGCCGATTTACGCGTCCGGCCTCGGCGTCGATCTCTCGGACTACTTCGACGAGATTTCGCGGAAGACGAAGCACGTGCAGTTCAACCGCTCGATCCTCAAGGACATGAAGGTGAAGTCCCTGCCTCGGAAGCTGAACCCGGGCGAGGATCTGAAGGAGAAGGCCATCTACCTCGTCAGTTCAGGCATGATGGTCGAGCAGACACCAAGCTACATCCTCGCCTCCGGACTGCTCGGCCATGCGCGCAACACCATCGGTTTCGTGGGCTACTGCGACCCCGACACTCCGGGTGGGCAGCTTCTGATGTCCAAGCCGGGCGACGATTTCGTCTTTGAAGCCTCTCACGTGAAGACGAAGGTGAAGGCCCACATCGAGCGTTTCGAACTCAGCGGCCACGCCGACCGCGATGAGCTGCTCGAATTCGCGGTTCAAACCCACGCCCGTTCAATCGTCCTCACGCACGGCGATCCCGGCGCACGCGAGTGGTTTCTTCAGAACCTCACGTTGCAGGCCGCCAAGTCCAAGGTGCTCAACCCTGTCCCGTTGCAGACATACCAAGTCTGACCGTCTGGCTCGTTGTAGCCGGACTCCGCGACCGCGGTGGGTTGAGGGTTGAAGACGGCTTTCCTTACACCTTAATCCTCACCCCTGACCGGCCGCAACTGCCATACTCCGGCCTCTGCGGAGGCCGGCTACACCGAACTGCGCTGCCGTGTTGTAGCCGCGGTCCGCAGACCGCGGTGCCTTGGCGGCGCGCCTACCTCAATCCGCAAGCCCCGGCCTCTGTGCAGGCCGGCTACATCGAACTGGCACGCTCTCAGGCCCGCTTGCCCGGAATCGGGCCCATGAGCTGGACAAGCTTGTTGCACATGGCCGGGCTCCCGGCGACGTAGATGATCCGGCCCATGTTCAGATCGAACTGGCGCAACGGGAGTTGCTCCTTGTTCAGAAAGCGCGCCTGGCCGCCGGCTGCACGCACGAGTGGAATCGCCGCGGCGAGATCCCAGATCTTCACGTTGTAGTCCACACAACCATCGAGCAGTCCGGCCGCGACGTACGCCAGGTGCAGCGTCGCGCTCCCAAGCCCACGGATCTTGAAATTCGAGATCACCCCGCTTGCGAGCGGTGTGAGCGTCTTGTCGAAGGGGCTGTGGAAACCCACCAGCGTCTCCTTCGTGATCGGACCGACATTCACCTTCGTCTCCCGATCGCCATCATGCATGCCGAAGCCGGGTCCGCCGTGCATGAGGGTACGCCGGCTGAGATCGTACACGACGCCATAGACCGGCTCCCCATATTCGCAGAGCGCCAGCGCAATGGCGCAGTGCGGGATTCCCAGCGCGAAGTTGTTCGTGCCGTCGACCGGGTCGAGCACCCACGAGAAATGGGAGGTCACCGGGATGGGCGCGGTGAAGTTCGAAAGCTCTTCGCTGAAGAACTGGTCCTGCGGAAACAGCGCTCCAAGGTCGCGGAAGATTCCCTCGGAAATGGCGATGTCCACCGCGGTCACCCGGGTGCCATCACTCTTCCATTTGCTTTCCGCGCGGCCAAACTCGCGGTGGAGCAGGTCCACCTGCGCTAGGACGGCTTTCCTGGCTGCTTCGATACGGTGCAGAAATTCGGGAGAGGACATGAAAGGTCACCACGCAAGCACACGGTGGCCGCGAAAACCAGAAAAACACCAAGCTCCCGTCAGTAGCGCCACGTTGTTTCGCGGCCGTACCTCCGTATCA
>JAJYAR010000509.1 GCA_021779435.1 bacterium | reverse complement strand
GCGCGAACCGTCAACAGTTGCACGCGTGGAACTGCCGTGACTGCGGCCACGGCCGAGCGCCCCGAGCCACCGGGAACGATCAACGTGCCCGGCGTCGACGGACGGAATGAGTTTCGGACGCGGAGCGGCGTGCCGGATTCCAATACCGGCACGATCGCTTTCCAGTGAATGACTTTCGCGCCAAAAAAGGCCAGCTCGATGGCTTCGCCGTAGGTGAGCCGCGGAATCACTCGCGCGCCGGGAACCAGACGCGGGTCGGCCGTCATCACACCGTCGACGTCGGTCCAGATGGTGACTTCATCAGCGTCGAGCATGGACCCGAGAAGCGTGGCTGTGTAGTCGGAAGAGCCGCGGCCGAGCGTCGTCGGCACGCCGTCGCGCGTCGCGCCGCGGAATCCGGTCACCACGGGAAGCACACCGCGCCGTACCAGCGGCAGCAGCCGTTGCCGCAGCCGGGCCCGCGTGGGCTCGACAAGAACGTTCGCGTCGCCGAAGCGATTGTCGGTAACGATGAGCTTTACCGCGTCGACGGCCACGGCCCGAGCGCCACGGCGGCGCAAAGTGGCCGCCAGCAATTCCGCGGAGATCACCTCGCCAAGCGATGCGACGCGGTCGAGGCCGCGTGGCGTGGCTTCGCCGACCATCTCGAAACCTTGGCAGACGCTCTCGAATATACTCAGCGCCGTCTCGAGCCGACCCGTGAAATCGGCCATTCCGGTCGGCGAAAGCAGGACGCCGGCCGCCTCACTGTGACGGCGGCGGATCGCTTCGGCGGCTTCGCTCCAACTGCGGTCACCGCTCGCGGCTGCTTGCGCCGAGCGCAGCAGAAGATTCGTGGTGCCGGCCATTGCCGAAACCACAATGATCGCCCGCTCGTGCCTCGCCGAAGCCGCCGAGCGTCGCGCGGCCCAAGCAATGCGTTCAGGGGTGCCGACCGACGTACCGCCAAATCTGAATACGTGCAGCCGTCGGCGTGAGCGAGCAGGCACGATAACCTCGCTCAGTCAGCCGACGGCCGGCCGCCGGCGATCGAGGGGACGAGCATCACTTCATCACCCTCCTGAAAACTGTAGGAAGCGCCGCCGAGGAAGCGGATGTCTTCCTCGTTGACGTAGACGTTCACGAATGGCCGCAGCTGCCCGGCGTCATCGCGGAGATGGCGATTGAGATCCGGGTGCTGCCGGCCGAGATCATCAAGCAGTTCGGACAGTGTCTTTGCCGAACACTCGACCGTGGACGCGCCGCCGGTGAGCCGGCGAAGTGCGGTCGGAATCTGGACGCGAATGGACATCGGCTCGCTCCTTTTGCTTCTTGCTTCAGCGAGGTCGCTGGCGGGCTCGATACACCCCGAGAACCGCGGAACGGATGCGCTGCCTCATTGCCGGCGGCAAAATCGCCAATTCCGGAACGGCAAAAGCACCGTCCGCTACGGTGAGTGAGGGAAGAGACGGTTACCAGTTTTGGTGGTTTGGCCTCATGGTCCCCCGTAACTCGGGGCGGGACTTGGCACCAGTCACTCGGATCGTCTCCGAGCCGGTTGCCGTGGCGTCATCGGGCCCGTTCCCTCGGCCACTCTTCATGAGACTCAGATCGGAAGGACCTGAGTCTGGAAGCAATTCGAAGTGTAGCAATGGAGTGAGGGAGCGGCAAGTAAACTGCGCCGAATGGCATACTGCTGGTGCTGGACGGCGTTGGCCGAGGCTCGAACGTGCAGCGGAGCAGCCGGGGCAACCGTCCCGTTGCCTGCCAACGAAACGCGGCGCTCCGATCCTCCTTGAAACACTTGGATGCCGAATTTGATCCGTTGAGCCCGCTCGCTGGCCCATTCGGTAGAACGCACTTGCACGCTCCCGGTTTTTACTGCACAATGTGCGCGTTATGTCGTACCGCGACCAGATTGCGACGATCATGTGCACTTGTTCCAAGTGCATTTGTCCGCCGTCTGGCGCGGGGACTTTGCCGAGCTGAGCGAAGAAACAGCCGGCAGTTTTCAAGAGCCCGCAGCCAGATGGACCTGGCGGCGGGTTTTTTGTTTTTGGGGCGGTTTTTGGGAGAAAAATGGCGGACGCGATTCAGCAAACCACCGAGGTGAAAGAGACCCGGGCGCAGCGCGCGGAGCGGCTCAAGCGCGAAAAGAATCCCTGGGAATGCTTTGCGGAGATCCGCCGGTTCGCTCGCGAAGGTTACGATTCGATCCCTGCCGAGTGGCTGGGGACGTACTTTCGGTGGTGGGGCATCTACACGCAGGGCGATGGCTGTGGCGCCGTCGGCGGCAGCGGCCGCGAAGGCCGCGCCGTGCCGCGCTTCATGGTCCGCATCCGCATCCCGAACGGTCTGCTCTTTTCTCATCAGCTTCGCACCGTCGCCGATCTGGCCGACCGCTTCGCGCGCGGGCAGGCCGATATCACCGTCCGCCAAAACATCCAGTTTCATTGGGTCGAGATCGAGGCACTACCGGAACTGCTCGAGAGTCTTGAGCGCGCCGGCCTGACGACGCTCGCCGCTTGCGGCGACGATGCTCGCAACATCACCGGCTGCCCGCTCGCCGGCGTCGATGCCGACGAAATCGCTGACGCCTCTCCGCTGGCACAAGCCGCCACCCGGATGCTGGTGGGAGATC
>JAJYAR010000508.1 GCA_021779435.1 bacterium | reverse complement strand
GGCGATTTCGGGCAGCATGGTCGCCATCGGCGGCGGCGCAACGGATTTGGGCGGCGGAGGCACTCCGGCCGGCGTCGCGAGCGTAGATTGGCAAATCGCCCGCGGCATCTCGCTTTCCCTCTCGACCTCGAACTTCACCGCAGCGACCGCCCATGGGTTGTCGGCAGGCGACCTTGTCTATTTTTCTCCGTATTCCGGCGGCAGCCTGCCTTCCGGCATCTCTGCGAATGTTCCCTATTGGGTGAGTGCGACGGGGCTCACCGCTACGAGCTTCGAAATTTCCGCTACGAACGGGGGCGCTGTGCTGACTCCCGGTGCCGGCGCGACTGCCTTTTTCGCGGCCAAGGCCGGAGCTTGGACCGCCGCGACCTACGGCGCTTCGACATGGAACACCACTCTCAATTCGACTACGCTGAGCGAAGGAAGCTATCTTCTCCTCGCGCGGGCCACCGATCTGGCGGGCAATGTGAGCGCGGCCATCGCCTCGCGTGTCACGATCGACCAGGGCCTGCCCACGCTGGATTTCTCGACCACGGCTGCTTCGGGGATATTCAGCGCGTCCTTCGCGGCCTCGGGACTCGCGACCGATCCGCCCGACGCGAGTGTGGCGACGGCGACAAACGGCATCGCGTCCGTGCTTCTCGCCATTGACGATCCCGCGTTCAGCGCCTCGCATGCCGGAACAGTTGCGATAGATTTGACGAAAACGACGGCCTGGTCCTTCGATCTCGGAGCCGCTCCCGCCAGCTTCTTCAACGGCCTTTCGGGGGCTCCCTCCACCTTCGCGGCCATTCCCGAAGGGGCGCATACCCTCTACGCCCGCGCGATCGACAAGGCGGGGAAGACCTTCGACACGAGCTTCGCCTTCATTAAAGACACAGTGGCGCCCTCGGCGGCCTTCGCGAATCTGGCGATCGCCGCGCCCTGGACCGTGTACCTCCAGACCGCCACCAAAGTATCGGGGACGGTCTCGGACGCGACCGGAGTCGCCTCGGCCAGCTACGCCATCGATCAGTACACGGGCGGGGCATGGGTTTCCAAACAGGCGGTCACGAGCCTTGGAACAACCGCCAATTCAACCAATTTTCCCTGGACCGTCGATCTGACCGGCTACGCGGACGGCCACTATCGCCTCACCCTCACCGCCCAGGATCGCGCCTCGCCGGTTCCCAATGTCATGGCCGCGCGTGTCTGCGAATTCTACATCGATACCGCGGCGCCGAGCGCGACGATCACGATTCCCGTTGCCGGCGAGATCGCGTCGACCGACATCGGTGCCCCGACCGGAGCGGCGAGCGACGCCAACTTGACGGCGGCGACGATCCAACTCGATACGAATACTCCCGTCGATGTCTTCGCGAGCGCTGGGGCCTGGACCTATCCTTCATGGAATTGGGCGGGTCTGTCGGAAGGCACGCACACGCTCACCCTGACGGCGACCGATATCGCCGGCAGGGTGACGACGGCGCCGAGAACCTTCGTCAAGGACACGATGGCTCCTGGCATCTCCTACGGCAACATCGCCACCTCGGGTCCGGGGTATCCGACCGTGGTTTCGACCTCTGCGACGCCAAGCCTCTCCGGAACTCTGAGCGACGCCTCGGGCATCGCCTCCTATTCCTGGACGCTCAGCGTCTACAATCCCGCGAGCCAGGTGTGGAACACGATGACATCCTCCGGACCGACAGTCGTCGCCGGCAATCCACTTAATTATAATTGGTCTATTCCTTTGTCGACGCTCGCCCTTCCCGACGGGAAATACCGGGTGGCGATCAGCGCCACCGATGTCGCGGTCGGCCCGAACACGACTGCATCCCCTGCACAGGTGCAGTTCTTCATCTCGAACGCGTCGCCATCCGGCTCCCTCGCCTCGCCGGCACTGGGCAGTTGGGTCAGCGCATCTTTCACCCTGACCGGCACGGCGCAGGATAGTGCGAACGTGACGGGCGTGAGCGTCCTCGCGACGAGCGGTTCCTCGCCTTCCTTCGGCGCCTCGAACGCGCTTCCGGCCTTTTCCGTCATCGGCGTCAATCCGGCCACCGGGACCTTCCAGACCAGCCTGCCCCACGGTTTTGCCGTCGGTGATTTGGTCTATGTCGCCGGATCGGTGATGCCGACCCTTTCCGGTGGCGGCTTTTTGTCCTCCACCTCGACCTACGCGGTGGCGAGCCTTGCCTCCTCATCCGCGACTTCGGGCGTGGACGAGTTCACTCTCTCGGGTGTGACGCTCACCGGGGCGGGCTCCGGTCTCTTGGTCGCCAAGGCGGGAACGAATTTCGGCTCAGGCTCGATCCCTCCTAGTCCGGCCCTCTCCGTCGCGGGAGGAACAGGGATTTCCAGCACTTCGCCCCTCTTCTCAAACGGCGATGTGGTTTATTTCACCGGGACTCCGCCATCGGCTACGCCCGCCATAGGGGTTGGAACGCCCTACTACGTACAAAGTGTTTCGGGGTCGAGTTTCGTTCTTTCCACGGCCGCGGGCGGAGGTACCATCCTCAGTTTCGGCGCCGCTGCTGCGGCCACAGTCTATAGTCCCTCGCTGAACCTGGGTTGGCTGCTGCCCGGCATATCCCTTGGCGGCGTCGGCAATGGCGCCTTCACCGTCTATGCGCAGGTCGTTTCC
>JAJYAR010000507.1 GCA_021779435.1 bacterium | reverse complement strand
CCGGCGACGATCACGTGATCCACCGTGGCGCCTTGCGATGCGTGCACGGTCCGGCACCAGCCATAATCGATGCTGGGGTGTTGCTTGGGGTCGAGTGTGACCTCGCGCCCATCGTCGAGTCGTGCCGAGATCGACGCGCCGCCGTCCTGGGCACGCTCAACGCGCTTGATCGTCGCGGTCTGGCCGTTCACGATCCTGTCGTCGCTGCGGCCCTGGTTCTCCTTGAAAATGATCTGGTCTCCGGCGGCCAGGGTCAGGTTGCGGAGGGCATAGACGCCCGCGGCTCTCTCCTTTGCCGGGTTCCAGGATTTTTCCCGTCCCGCAGCGTCATGCAACACGACCTGGTTGCCATCGATCCGGTCCACCCGGTAGTCGGTGGTATGGCGCTCGCGGCCCGTGCCCGCTTCGAGCCGGACCACCATGCCCACCCGGTAGGATTCGGCCCTCGCGGCCTTCTCCCGGGTGAGTCCCGCCTTGTCGAGCGCCTGAATCTGAATCTCATCGCGCGAGACCTCGCCGCGTTCCTGCAGGCCTTCCCGGATCTGCGCGTTGGTCTGCTGTCGCACGGTGTTCGTGCCGCTGAGCACCAAGGTGCTCGCGCGTTCCTCGGCAGATAGGGAGAGATAGGCCTCCGCGGTTGCCCGGGCTAGCCCTAAGCGCCGCTCCGGGACGGTGGGTTTCGCAGGGTCCTGAGCCTCGATCCGGACGGCTACCGTGTAGTCCATCGCCTTGCGCGTCGCGGAAGACGCATCGCCCCGGGCGAAGGCCTGGGCGATGGCGCGTAGATCCGGGTCCACCTGGCGCTGGATCTCATCGATCGTCGCGTACGCCATGGCGCCGGTTTCGATCAGCTGCGCGAACGGCTGGCCGGCTTCCACCGCCTTGAGCTGGCGCGGGTCGCCGACCAGCACGAGGCGTCCCCCCTCCTGATCGAGTTTCCGCATCAGCGCGTTCATGTCTTTCGCGCTGACCATCCCGGCCTCGTCCAGAATCACCAGGCGGTCTTCGGTGTATTCCTGTTCGCGGGCGAGGAACGAGGCGAGGGTGCGGTTGGTTTCCGCGCCGGCGCTTTCCAGTTCGTTGCGCGCCTTCGCGCTGGGCGCGATGCCGATTACTTCGAGTCCACGACCATGCACGCCTTTGACCAGGCCCTTCATGGAGGTCGTCTTGCCCGCGCCGGCGGCACCGACAACGCCGGTCACCCGGTCAGAGTTCGTAAGGCCGAGCATGAGCGCGGCCCGTTGACCATCGGAATACGCAAAGCCCTGCGCGAGCTCGCGCTCGGAGATGTAGTCCCGGGCCTCCGCCTGAGTCATCAGTGCCGGGACCTGCCCCTGGCCGGCGCGGGCGTGTTGCAGGATCTCCTGCTCGCGGTGCAGGGCGTCGCGGGTGGTGAATTTGTTGGCGCCCGCATCGAGCAGTCCGCCGGCTTTCGCCTCGATGGCCCGGTCCACCCCGGCGAGGCTTGTATCGCCCATACCGGCCTTGAGCGCTTCGAGCCGGAGCACGTCGCGGCGGAACACGGTTTCGCGTTCCGCCACGTGGCAGGTTCCGGATTTCACCGCCTCATGGGACAGGTCGGGATACGGGACCGCGTCACCCGCTGCCGGACGGTCGAGGACGATCCCCGCCTCGCGTGCTTCCCGCCGCCACCCCCATCGTTGTCCGGATTGATCGTCCTGCGTCTTGTCCTCGCGGGTCGCCAGATTGGCGAGGACCCGGTCGGTCGCGTCCGACGTGTCACGGGTCAACCCCCGGGATTCCAGCGCGGCATCGATCTGTTCCCGGCGTTGGGAAAACCGGGCGATCTGCTCATCGGAGATGTGCCCGAGTTCGAAACCGTCGCCGGTGCGGCGAAGCTTGTAGCCCATCTCCTGGAGTGCCCGCGCCAGTTCGTTTTTGTAGTGGGCGTCGGCGAGGTGCATCAGGACACGGTGTTCGCCGAACTGCAGGTCCATCGCGCTCCACGTGCCGTCGGCGCGCCGGGTGGCGTTGGCGAGGATGCAATGGGTGTGGAGCTGGGGATCGACATGGCCGTCCACGGGGCGGCTATCTTCATGGCGGTACGTCGCCGCGACCAGGGAGCCAGTGGCCTCGTGGGTGATGCCGCCCTTGCCCCGCCGGGCGGTCAGGACTTCATGTTCCACCAGGTCGAGCGCTTTTCGCACGGCCCGGTCATGCGCGGCGAGGATGCGTTCGTCGCCCCCGGCGAGGGCCTGCAGGCTGGCGGACTTGGGCGCGGAGATCGTGAGATCGACACCCAGCCGGCGGTTGGTGACGTTGCCGCGCTGGGTGAGGTCGGACCCGTCGGGCAGGTGCCCCTCGAGGACGCGCACCAGGTCGTCACGGTCTACCCGGCCTGAAAGGCCGAGCGCCGCGGCACCTGCGCCGTGCCAGGCGCTCGGGGTGCTACCGTCGCGATAGTAGCCCGTCGTGTACTCGGCCCCGGTGTGGGCTTCTTTGTGCAACACGAGCTCGTGCGCGCAATAGTTTGCGACCGCGCCAGCGCCGCCGCCCTTTCCGCCTTTCAGGTTTTTGATGCTGATCATGTCACCCGCTCCTGAATGCCCACGCCGATCGCGGGCTTCCAGGAGTGTCGCGGTGCGGAAATGCATGAGGGTGATCGGGGGTAG
>JAJYAR010000506.1 GCA_021779435.1 bacterium | reverse complement strand
TCAAGGTGGTGCTGACCGGGGAAGGCGGCGACGAGATATTCGGCGGCTACAAACGGTATCGCCAGGCCACGCTGCCGTGGTGGCGCGGCGGCAGGACGATGTGGGCCACGGGCAGTTTCGACCGGGTGCCCGTCCTGCGCTCCCAGCCCGTCTCCTGGCGCGATGGCATGGAATCGGCGGAACTTCGGGCCGCGGAGGGCGGCCGGTCCCCCCTGGCTGCCGCCCAGGCGCTGGATATGGCCGACTGGCTGCCGCACGACCTGTTGCTGAAGCTGGATCGCTGCATGATGGCCCATGCGATCGAGGGCCGAACCCCGTTCCTCGATTCGGGGGTGATGGCGGCGGCGTTCCGTTTGCCCGATTCGATGAAGCTGCGTCGCGGCACCGGAAAGTGGATATTGCGCAAATGGCTGGAGAAAAATCAGCCCGCCGCGCGGCCGTTCGCTCCGAAAACCGGGTTTACGGTGCCGGTCGGGGAATGGATCAAAGCGCAGGGGACGCGACTCGGCCCCTTGGTCGCCGCGCAGCCCGGCGTGGCGGAAATAGCCCACCCGGACAAAGTGGTGGCGCTGTTCCGCGACATCCGCCGCTGGCGGCACGGGTTCGCTTGCTGGAAGCTGCTGTTCTACGCGCTGTGGCATCAACGGCACATCATGAACCTGCCTGCGAATGGCGATGTTTGGCAGGCACTTTCCGTGCGGTAGGTGTTGACTTCGCGCCGCTCTGCTATCATTAGGGGCGCCTCGCGTCCGGCGTTTCACCGATACGCCGCGATACCGGCGATGGGGCTGTAGCTCAGTTGGGAGAGCGCCTCGTTCGCAATGAGGAGGTCAGGGGTTCGATTCCCCTCAGCTCCACCACCATCTCCGGTTCGTTCGTTCATGCCAGCGCGTCAGTCACCGCCTTCCGCAGTTCCGGCAGCAATTCCAGCGTGAACCAGGGGTTTCGACGCTCCCACGCCGCCGTGCGCCAGGACGGGTGTGGCAATGGGATGACCGCCGGGCCAATCTCTCGCCATCGCAGCACGCGGTCGGTCATTGCGCCCGATCCCAGGCGGTTCCGAAGCGCATACGACCCAACCAGCAGCGTCAGGCGTACTTCCGGTAACAGACGGATGAAGCGATCCAGCCACAGGGGCGCGCACTCCGGCCGTGGCGGTGCGTCGCCGCCGTTGGCAAGCCGGCCGGGATAGCACAGGCCGGTGGGCACCAGCGCGATGCGCGCGGTGTCGTAGAACAGGTCCCGGCCCATGTTCAGCCAGCCCCGCAGACGGTCGCCCGAGGCGTCGTTAAAGGGCAGCCCGGTCAAATGCACCTTGGTCCCCGGCGCCTGGCTGACGATCAGCACCCGGGCGGTTTCAGAGACCTGGAAGACCGGCCGGGGCCCGAGGGGAAGGACGGCCTCGCAGACCCGGCATGCCCGGGCTTCGTCTATGGCGGCGGCAAGCGAATCCTCAGGCAATGATGCCACGGGCGCGCAGCGACGCGACAACCTCGTCCGCCAGCACATCCGGGGCGCTTTCCAGCGTCCGCAGCCGGATTTCGGGGTCCAGCGGCTCCTCGTACGGCGCATCGACACCGGTGAAGTTGCGAATCTGGCCGGCATCCGCCTTCAGGTACAAGCCCTTGGGGTCCCGCCTCCGGCATTCCTCGACCGGAGTGTCGACGAAGATCTCCAGGAACTCCTCGCCGCCGACACGATCGCGCGCCAGCATGCGTTCGGCGCGGTACGGGGAAATGAACGACACGATCACGATCAGGCCGGCCTCGACGAACAGGCGGGAAACCTCGGCGATCCGGCGGATATTCTCCACACGGTCGGCTTCCGAGAAGCCCAGGTCGCGGTTCAGGCCATGACGCACATTGTCGCCGTCCAGGATCATGGTGTGATGACCCAGCGCATGCAGCCGCTTTTCAACCAGATTGGCGATCGTCGATTTGCCGGCGCCGGACAGGCCGGTGAACCACAGCACGGCCGGCTTCTGGCCCTTCAACGCCGAACGCGCCGCCTTGTCCACGTCCAGCCGGTGCCAGACGATATCGGCGTTGCGGGTCCGGATGGCGGTGACCATGCCGGCGCCAACGGTCCCGCGGGTCAAGCGGTCGATCAGGATAAAGCCGCCCAGTTCGCGGCTGGCCTCATACGGCTCGCAAACCACGGGGTGAGTCAGGGAGATCGAGACGCGGCCGATTTCGTTCAGTGCAAGCTCGCGGACGCTGACTTCTTCCAGTGTTTCCATGTCCAGGCGGGCGGTAATGTCCGTCACCGTGGCAACCACCGTGTGGCTGCCCAGCATCAACAGATACGCCCGGCCGCGAAACAGCGGTGTTTCGTCCATCCACACGACCCGGGCATCGATCCCGTCGGCGGCGGCGGGCGCCGGATCGGCGGCCAGGACATCGCCGCGCGAGATATCGATTTCACGGTCCAGCACCAGGGTTACCGGGTCGCCTGCGTTGGCCTCGGCGAGGTCACCATCCATCGTCACGAGACGGGAAACAATTGCCTCCGTATGGGCCGCCGCGTTGACCAGCCGATCCCCGGGCCGCACCCGGCCGGTGGCGATCGTGCCGGCATAGCCGCGAAAGCTATGGTCGGGGCGGTTGACGTACTGCACCGGCATACGAAACGGCCCGGT
>JAJYAR010000047.1 GCA_021779435.1 bacterium | reverse complement strand
TCCGGCATAGCCCGAACAGCGCCTCCAGCACATCGTCCGGCTCCCTCCACGCCGACGCCGCCTTGCTCAGCTTGTTGTCGTACTTGCCCCGCGGATGATGGATGAACAACTCCCGCCACACATTCATATCCCCCGGAATGAACGGCTGCCCGGACGGCAGAATCCACAGCCGCGACGTCAGCAGCAGCATCTCTGTGTTCGCCCGGAACACCGGCCGCGCCGGACCCGGACTCGTCACCCTCCCCCGGATCGCTTCATAAAATCGCCTCAGCCTCGCCGGCTCCGTCAGATAACCCTGCACCGGCTCCTCCGCCCGCCCCAGCGAATCGAAATAACTCGCCAGCCACCCGTCATCCCGGCTGATCAGCTTGTCCAGGAACCCGGTCGCGTTCGTCACCGGCGTCCCCGCCAACTCCCCCCACATCCGCTCGCTCCGCGCGCCCCCCGGAACCTGCACCTTCCCGTCCCGGATCACGAACATCCCGCCAAAAAAGTCGATCACGTGCGCATAGGCCCGCAGCCTCGCCAACCCAATCGCCTTCCGCATCTGCTCCGCTGTGTACGGATCCAATTTCGCCATCCCCACATACAGCCGGCACAGCGACGGATCGGAAAGGAAATAGTCGATGAACGGCCCGTTCTGCTTCTCTCCGCCCGGCATCCAGTAGTCCGCTCCATACAGCACCGGAATCTGCGTTGAACCAAACGCGTACCGGAACGGACGGTTCGTCCGCAGCGCCACCTCCAGCGCCGCCAGCGGAAATCCCGAGTCGTCCGTCAAAAACGCCCGGCTTGCGTTCACCGTCTCCAGCGCCAGTTCCCCGCCGCACGCGCCCCGGATCCGGTATCCCAACACCCGCAGCAGATCCCCCGTCGCCGTCGAGTCGCACGTCTCAATGACGATCTCTTTCTTCGCCCCAGCCAGCGAGTCCAGTTCCCGCGCCTGCGACAGATAACGGATCACCAGCTTCAGATACTCGGTCTGCGCCAGAGCCTCGTTGCTGTTCACCGCCTCGTAGCCGTTGGTCACTACGTTCCGCGCCAGCGCCGTCAGCAGCGTGTCGCTCCGCACATCCGGCGATAGCGCCGCCATCCGCGCGAACGAACGCAGCGGCCCCGGCAGCGTGATCATGCTCGTCGGTACCCGCGACGGGCTCGCCGGTTTCCCCGGCGCCTCCAGGTCATTCCCGCCCGCGGCGCGGTATTCCCGCAAATCCGCCCCCTCCGCCGCCCCGTCCCCGGCCAGCGTGTCCAGGATCGCCAACCGCCGCAGCATAACGCGCTTCTCGCTCTCGTTCGCCAGCCGCAGCGCGTTTCGATACGCTTTCCGCGCCCCAGCGCCGTGATGCAGATCAAGAAATTCCGCCAGCGCGCTCAGGCTTTCTGGAGTCGCCGAAGGCGCATTCGCCGCCTGCTGCAGCAACTCCAGCGCACCCGCCGCGTCCCCTTTTCGCTCGAGTTCCCACGCCTTCTGCGTCTCGCCGTTCCCTGCGGCAAACGCCGGCAAAATGGAAATAAAAAGGACCGTCGCAATACTTCTCACCGGCGCCTCCGTTTCCTTCTGGTCCTATAATCTACCATTCTGTGTCCCGCTCTGGAAGGCCACTCCGGCGCGCCACTCCGGCGCGCTCCTCGCCTCCCGCTCTCCTCCAGGATGTCGCCGCAACCCACAGCGCTTCACTTTTTTTCGCACGTTACCTCCCCGCAAAGGGAAATACAGCCGCCGTTGCTATATTGGCCGGATGCGGTTCCGCCCTTATTTTTTGCTAACTCTCATTGTCCTCCTTCCGGGCCCCCTCTCCGCCCAGGTCGCAACCGGCCAGCCCGGCCTCCCCGCGGTGGACTCCGTCATGCAAGGCCTGCTCGCCAAATACGACATCCCCGGCGCCGCCCTCGCCGTCACCCTCCAGGGCCGCCTCGTCTACGCCCGAGGCTACGGCTACGCCAACTCAACCTCTAACCAGCAGGTCCAGCCAGACACCCCATTCCGCCAGGCCAGTGTCAGCAAAACCCTTACCGCCATCGGCATCCTCGAACTCGCCGGCCAGGGCAAGTTGAAACTCGACGACCCCGCCTTCGGCTACCTGTCTGACCTTCAGCCCTCCGCCAACAACATCGGAGATTCGCGCATCGCCTCCATCACCATCCGCGACTGTCTCAACCACACCGGCGGCTGGGACCGCAACATCGTCGGCGACCCCGTCTCCCAAAGCATCCAGATCGCCGAACACGAAGGCGCCCCGGTCCCCGGCAGCGCCAACTGGTTCGTCAGTTATATGTGGACCCGCCCGCTCCAGCACGACCCCGGAACCGTCTACGCCTACTCCAACGTCGGCTACGTCGTCCTCGGCGCCGTCATCGAACACGTCTCCGGCGTGCGCTACGAAGACTTCATCCGCAAGAACGTCCTCCAACCCCTCGGCATCGTCCGCGCCTATCTCGGCTCTTCCATCGCCTCCGACCCCGCCAACGCCGAGTCCACTTACTATCCCTATCCCGGCCAGTCCTGCGAGACCAGCCTCTTCCCGTACGTCAACGCCTGCGTCCCCGCTCCTTACGCCCAGCACGGCCTCGTGGTCGCCGCCGCCGCCGGTGGCTGGGTCGTCGATGAAATCGACCTCTGCCGCTTCCTCAACGGCATCCCCAAGCTCATCTCCGCCAACATGCTCCAGCAGATGCAGACCGAAACCTCCGCCTTCCACGGCACGTCGTTCTTCGGCCTCGGCTTCGCCATGGTGCCCAACGGAACGAATCTGGACTGGAACAAGGACGGTTCGCTCTCCGGCGCCTCCACTTACATCTACCGCCGCTACAACGGCTTCGCCTGGGCCGTCGCCTTCAACTCCCGCCCCAACCAGACCTCCACCACAACCTCCGGCCAGGAAGGCGGCTCTTTCGAATCCGACTACGTCAACCAGATCTCCTCCGTCCTTGATAGTTCGCTCTACAAGGTCATTGACCAGTTCCCGAACTACCCGAGCACGTTAGTTACTCCCAAAGTAAATGCCGTCGTCCAAAGCGTCGGCGGAGGTAACTCCATCGTCTCCGGCTCCTGGGTAACTATTTACGGCCAGAACCTGAGCGTCGATTCCCGTCTCTGGTATCCCAGCGATTTCAACGGCAACCAGCTCCCGCAGTACGTCGACAACACCACCGTCACCATTAACAGTCTCCCCTGCGCGGTTTACTACGTCTCCCCGGGCCAACTGAATGTCCAGGCTCCCGCCGGTCTCGCCGCCGGTTCCGCGCAAGTCGTCGTCACGCACAACGGCCAGTCGAACACCGCCTTCTCCGCCCAGGCCTCCGCCACAGCGCCCGGCCTCTTCACGTACGCTGCCAACGGCCTCACCCTGGCCGCCGCCCAACACACCACGGATTACTCCACCGTCGGCGTCACCGCCGACACCCCCGGCACGCGCCCCGCCACGCCCGGCGAAGTCCTTGCCTTCTACGGAGGCGGTTTCGCTCCCGCCGCCGCCGGCCAGATCCTCAACGGAAACTCAACGCTTCCCGGCGCGCCCACCGCAACCATCGGCGGCATCCCCGCCCAGGCGACCTCGGTCTACTTAATCGGCGCCGGCCTCTTCCAGGTCAACATCACCGTCCCGCGAGTTTCCGCCGGCAACCAGCCGGTCGTTATAACTTACAACGGCCAGTCCACCCAATCCGGAGTAGTTATCCCCGTAACTACCCAGTAACTCACCCAACTAATGCTTCAGGATGGCGCGCGCCGCGTTATAACCCGGCGCGCCCATCACCCCTCCGCCCGGGTGCGCTCCGCTTCCGCATAAGTACAGCCCCCGCGCCGGCGTCGCATACCGCGCGCTCCCCGCCACCGGCCGCAGGCAGAACATCTGGTCCAGGCTCATCTCCCCGTGGAAAATGTTCCCACCCGTGATTCCGAACCGCTGCTCCAGGTCGTAGGGCGACAGCACCTGCCGGTGAACCACGTGCCCTTTGAACCCCGGCGCGTACTCTTCAATAATGTCCAGCACCCGGTCCCCAAACGGCTCCCGCAACTCCTCCCAATTCCCTTCCCGCAGCGTGTACGGCGCATACTGCAGGAAAATTCCCATCACGTGCCGCCCCTCCGGCGCCAACGTCGCATCGTACATCGTCGGCACCGTCATCTCGAGCATCGGCGCCTGCGACGGCCGCCCATACTTGGCGTCGTCCCACGCCCGCTCCACGTAATCAATCGACGGGCAGATATGCATCGTCGCCCGGTGCTGCGGCCCCGGCGCGCCCGGCAGCGCCCGGAAATCCGGCAGCCCGTCCAGCGCCAGGTTGATCTTCGCCGACGTCCCCTCGCACCGGTAATTCCGGATCCGCCGCGCAAACTCCGGCTCTAACTCGCAGTCCCCGACTAAGTTCAATAACGTCCGCTTCGGGTCCAGGTTGCTTGCCACCACCTTCGCCGCTATCTCGTCCCCGTTCTCCAGCACCACGCCCCGCGCCGCGCCGTCTTTCACGACGATCTTCTTCACGCCCGCCCCCGTCCGGATCTCCGCGCCCCGCCGCCGCGCCGCCTCCGCAATCGCATTCGACACCGCGCCCATCCCTCCGCGCGCGAATCCCCACAACCCCCGGTGCCCCGCCACCCCGCCCATCACGTGGTGCAGCAGAATATACGCCGTCCCCGGCGACCTCGGACCCCCATTCGCCCCAATCACCCCATCCGTCGCCAGCGTCACCTTCACCTGCGGCGACTCGAACCACTGGTCCAGAAAATCCGCCGCGCTCATGGTGAAGATGTTCACCAGCCCCGTCATCTCTTTCGCGCCCAGCTTCCGCAGCCGCGCCGCCAGCTTCAGATAATCGAGAAAATCCCCGATTCCCGCCGGAGGAAACTCCGGCGGCGCCTCCAGCAGCAGCCCCTCCACCACCGTGGCCAGCTTCTCCAGATGCGCCTCATACGCCGGAAACACGTCCGCGTCGTGCCGCGAAAACTTGGCGATCTCGCCCAGCGTCTTCGCCTCGTCCTGCCACATGAAGAAGTGCCGCCCATCCGGATACACCGAAAAGAACGCCGGATCCTTCGCGTCCACCTGGTATCCCAGCTTTTCCAGTTTCAGTTCCTTCACGATCCGGTCCTGCAGCAGGCTGCTCAGATACGCCGCCGTCGACACCCGGTACCCCGGCCAAATCTCCTCCGTCACCGAGCATCCGCCCACCAGTTCGCGCCGCTCCAGCACCAGCACGCTCCGCCCCGCGCCCGCCAGGTACGCCGCCGTCACCAGCCCGTTATGCCCGCCCCCAACCACAATGCAGTCGTATTGTTTGGCCACGCGAGCATTGTACCCCCGCCCGTTTCCCAGCCGCCGTCGCGCCGCCGCGCTACATTGAAAAACGTGGCTACCCGCTTTGCCCCCGCGCGAAACACCGCATCGCCCGCTTTCCGCCGCTACGCCTTCGCCGTCCTCGTCTACAACGTGCTAGTCGTTCTCTGGGGCGCCGTCGTCCGCGCCACCGGCTCCGGAGCCGGCTGCGGCAACCACTGGCCGCTCTGCAACGGCGTCGTCGTCCCCCGCGATGCCGCCGTCCAAACCATCATCGAGTTCACCCACCGCCTCATGAGCGGCGCCTCGCTCGCCGCCGTCGTCCTGCTCGTCGTCTGGGCTTTCCGCGCCTTTCCTTCCGGCCACGTCCTCCGCCGCGCCACTCTCTGGGCGCTCGGCTTCCTGTTCCTCGAAGCCCTCCTCGGCGCAGGCCTCGTCCTGTTCGATTACGTCGCCAAAAACGTCTCCGTCGGCCGCGTCGTCTATCTCGCCGCCCACCTAACCAACACCCAACTCCTCCTCGCCTCGCTCGCCGTCGTCGCCTGGCTCGCCTCCCAACCCGCGCGCTCCGGCCGTTCTCTCCCGGCCTCCCTCGCCGCCGCTCTCATCGCGGCTCTCATCGTTTGCGTCAGCGGGGCCATCGCCGCCTTAGGCGACACCCTCTTCCCCGCAACCTCTTTAACCGCCGGCCTGCATCAGGACTTGAGCTCCACTTCGAACCTCCTGCTCCGCCTCCGCCTCGCCCACCCCGTCATCGCGCTCGTCGGCGCCGCCATCGTCGTCTTCTCGACCCTCCGCGTCCTCCGCGCCCACCTCCCCAAACTCCACTCCAATCTCGCCCTCGCCGTCCTCCTCCTCACCATCGCCCAACTCATCGCCGGCGCCCTCAACGTCGCCCTCCTCGCCCCCGTCCCCATGCAGATCTTCCACCTCCTCCTCGCCGGCGCCCTCTGGATCGCCCTCGTCTTCCTCTCGCTCGCCGCCCTCCGCCCCGCCGAATCCTGACCCCGGCGCCGTTTTACACTGACTATATGGCAACGGTCGACCCCTTCGATCGCATCACCGTCGAACCCGGCAAATGCGGCGGCAAGCCTTGCATCCGCGGCATGCGCATCACCGTCCGCCGCGTCCTCGAACTCCTTGCCGCTTTCCCGGACCGCGAATCCCTCCTCGCCGAGTACCCCTACCTCGAGACCGGAGACCTGCAACAAGCCCTCCGCTACGCCGCCCGGCCTCGCACCTCACTCGGCCGGCGCAGGCGATCTCCGAACCCACAACCGCTTTCCGCGGAGTAAAGCGACACAATCCGCATCGAATCCCAGGACGAGAAATCTCAAACCGCTTCCCGCCCACGCCCGCTGTCGCTATGGAGCACTAACTAGGATGAAACGGCCGTTCACCGCTTCCGTCTGGCGCGAAGGAAACTGGTACGTCTCCCAGTGCCTCGAAGTCGATGTCGCCAGCCAAGGCGAGACGGAAGAGGAAGCCTTGGCCAACCTGGCCGAAGCCCTGGAACTTTACTTCGAGCCCCCGCACCCATCCAGGCCCCCGGCGCCGTCCCAATCAGCGGCAAGCCGCTGACACCAATCCCCCTACTCTTCCTCCTCCTCCACCCCCGCCTTCGCCGCCTTCGCCGCCGCGATCACCTTCTCGGCCTGCAACTGCGGCACGTAATCGTAGTGGCCGAACTCCATCTGAAACGAAGCCCGCCCCTGCGTCATCGAAATCAGATCGTTCTGGTAACTCAGCATCTCCGCCATCGGCACCTCCGCGCGGATAATCTGCGTCCCCCCGCGCGTGTCCATCCCGGTGATGCGCCCGCGCCGCCCGTTCATGTCGCCCATCAGGTCGCCCGCGTACTCCACCGGAGCCTGCACTTCTACCTTCATCGCGAGAAGAGGATAGGATTGTGACGATGGTGCGAGCGCAGTCGATTGAGACTCTTAATTCGCTTGTACGGCTACCTCACGAGACGGAATGGGTCGAATTCAAGCACAACGATTCTGAGCCGGAGGAAATCGGCGAGTATCTCTCCGCTCTTTCCAATGCCGCGACGCTGCACGAAGAAAATGCCGCATATTTGGTCTGGGGCGTCGAGAGCGGCACACACAGGGTAGTAGGGACGGACTTCCGTCCCCGGCAACGGAAGATCGGGAACGAGGACCTGGAACCATGGCTGGCTCGGCACCTTCATCCAGACGTGCACTTTCGCATCGATGAGTTTAGCGTTGACTCAAAGGCCGTTGTGCTCTTCTCCATCAAGCCTTGTAGTCATACTCCGGTCCGCTGGAAGGATCACGCCTTCATCCGGGTTGGCAGCTACAAGAAGAAGTTGAAGGATTACCCGGAGAAGGAACGTGCTCTCTGGGCGCGATTATCGCAGACGACGTTCGAGAAGGAACTGGCTGCGCGCGCACTGGCTGGCGAGGACGTCCTCGCGCGGCTCGACTATCCCGCTTTCTTCGAGATGCTGGATCAGCATATTCCCTCCTCCCGTGCTGCGATTCTGAGCCGCCTGGAAAAGGAATGCATGACCCAGTCACTGGGTGACGACCGTTGGAACGTCACGAACCTCGGAGCGATTCTATTTGCCAGAAAACTTGCGGACTTTGAAGCCGTAGCTCGGAAAGCCATCCGAGTCATCGTTTACAAAGGCAAGGACCGAACGGAGACCATCAAGGAGCAGGAAGGGTCGCGCGGCTATGCTGCCGGTTTCGAGGGTCTCATCTCCTACATAAGTGATCAACTGCCGGGAAGCGAAGAAATCGGTCAGGCGCTGCGCCGCGAGGCGCGGGCTTACCCGGAGATCGCCGTCCGCGAACTGGTGGCGAACGCGATCATCCACCAGGACTTTTCCATACGGGGCACAGGTCCCACGATAGAAGTCTTCATGAACCGCATCGAGATTACAAACCCTGGAAAACCCCTCATCGATACACTGCGATTCATTGACGAGCCGCCACGTTCGCGGAACGAGGCTCTGGCTGCGTTCATGCGCCGCGCGAAGATCTGCGAAGAGCGCGGGAGCGGCATCGACAAAGTCATATTCCAAGCGGAACTCTATCAGTTGCCTGCGCCAGAGTTCCGCGTGACCGAGCATCACACGATCGCCATTCTCTACGCACGGCGTCCATTGCGAGGGATGGACCGGCAGGATCGAATTCGCGCCTGCTACCAGCATGCTGCCTTACAATACGTTTCCCGCCAGGCGATGACCAACACGTCCTTGCGCAAGCGGCTTGGAATTGAGGAGAGGAATTACGCCACCGCTTCGCGCGTGATCGCAGACACGATCGAAGAGGGGCTCGTGAAGCCCAGAGACCCAACGAATACCTCCAGGAAGCACGCCAGCTACGTGCCGTTCTGGGCTTAGGCTTATGTGACCGTTATGTGATTCGGGACGGTTTTCGAGTCCGGGAGAGCAGGCCGGACAGCAAACTTAGCCTTACTTTTCAACATGTTAAATCAGAACGCACGAAGTCGGGTTATGTGATGGAACGAGTCTGGGGCGCGTACCGGGCGTATACACCCCCGCACCCATCCACGCCCCCGGCGCCGTCCCAATCAGCCGGCAAGCCGCTGACACCAATCCCCCTACTCTTCCTCCTCCTCCACCCCCGTCTTCGCCGCCTTCGCCGCCGCGATCACCTTCTCCGCCTGCAACTGCGGCACGTAATCGTAGTGGCCGAACTCCATCTGAAACGAAGCCCGCCCCTGCGTCATCGAAATCAGATCGTTCTGGTAACTCAGCATCTCCGCCATCGGCACCTCCGCGCGGATAATCTGCGTACCCCCGCGTGTGTCCATGCCCGTGATGCGCCCGCGCCGCCCGTTCATGTCGCCCATCAGGTCGCCCGCGTACTCCACCGGAGCCTGCACTTCCACCTTCATGATCGGCTCCAGCAGCGCCGGTTTGGCCTGCGCCATCGCCGCCTTGAACGCCTTCCGCGCCGCCAGCTTGAACGCCATCTCCGACGAGTCCACCTCGTGGTACGACCCGTCGTACACCGTCACCTTGAAATCCACCACCGGATACCCGGCCAGATACCCCTGCGCCGCCGCTTCTACAATCCCTTTCTCCACCGCCGGCACGTATTGCCGCGGAATCGACCCGCCGAAGATACTGTTCACAAACTCGAACTTACCCCCGCGCGGCAGCGGCTCCATCTTGATCCAGCAATCCCCAAACTGCCCGTGACCGCCGGTCTGCTTCTTATGCCGTCCCTGCACATCGGCAAATCCGCGAATCGTCTCCCGGTACGGAATCTTCGGCGCCTTCAGCTCCACATCCACGCCATACCGCTTCTTCAGCCGGCTGACAATCACTTCCACATGCTGCTGCCCGCTCCCGGCCAGCAAAAACTCGTTCGTCGCCGGATCCCGGTAAAACCGCAGCGACGGATCTTCCTCCAGAATCCGGTGCACCGCATTCCCCATCCGGTCCTCGTCCTGCCGCGTCTTCGCCGAAATCGCATACGCGATCGAAGGCTCCGGCGGCATCACCGGCGGATAACTCACGGGCGATGCTTTGTCGCATAAAGTATCCCCGGTCAGCGTGTCTTTTAACTTAGCCACCGCCCCGATGTCGCCCGCGTGTAACTCCGTCACCGGAACCATCGTCTTGCCCATCACCGCGCTGATGTGCGCCAGCCGCTCGGCCCCGTTCGTCCGCCCGTTCACGATCGTGGCGTCGTTCTTCACCACGCCCGACATCACCTTGAAGTAACTCACCCGCCCGGCGAACGGATCCGCCATCGTCTTGAACACGAACACCGCCGCCGGCCCTGCGTCCGAAATCGCCCGCTCCACTTCCGATCCGTTGTCCCGCGCCTTCACCTTCGGCCGCGCGACCGGCGCCGGAAAGCTCTCCGCGATGAAATCCAACAGCAACTCCGTCCCGATGTTATGCAGCGCCGAGCAGCAGAATATCGGACTCAGCCGCCGCTCCGCCATCTCCACCTTCAGCCCGTCCAGAATATGTTCGGCAGGCAGCGTCCCCGTGGCGAAGAACTCCTCCATCAGCTCGTCCTTGCCCTCGGCCACCATCTCCACCAGCGCCTCGTGCGCTTCCTTGGCCGCCTCCGCCATCGCCACCGGAATATCGATCTTCTTGCCCTTCCCGTTGCCATCCGGCGTGTACTCGTACGCCGTCATCGTGATCAGGTCCACCACCCCGCGAAAATCCCGCTCGCTCCCGATCGGCAACTGCACCGGCACTGATGATCGCCCGAACCGCTCGTGAATCGACTCCACCGCCCGCGCGAAGTCCGCGCGCTCGCGGTCCATCCGGTTAACGACAACCGCCCGCGGCAGCTCGAACTGGTCCGCAAACTCCCACACCCGCTCCGTCTGAACTTCCACGCCCGCCACGCCGTCCACCACCACCAGCGCCGCGTCCGCCGCCACCATCGCCGCCTGCGTGTCGTTCATGAACATGTTGAACCCGGGCGTGTCCAACAAATTGATCTTGGCCTTCTTCCACTCCGCGTAGGCCAGCGCCGTCGAGACCGTCAGCTTCCGCGAGATCTCTTCCTCGTCAAAATCGGTGACCGTGTTGCCTTCGTCAACTCGCGTCAACCGGTTGCTGGCTCCCGCTGCGTAGAGCATTCCGGCCGCCAGCGACGTTTTCCCGGAATGCCCATGACCGATCAGAGCAACGTTCCGAATCTCGGAACCTTCGTAAACCTTCATGTTTTGCCTCCTGACGAGGGATGCGAAACCCGGATCTTAACACAACTTTCACACGCCGCCCCGCGCCCGCCCCCGGGATCGCCACGCCGGTGATGTCGCACCGATACTGTCCTCGACGCGCGTCTGGCCGGGTCGGCCCAGGACATCGAGAAAGGCCGGGTCCATGGCCCCTTCAAGACCCGTAAGGAGTTCCTCGCAGCCCTTCATCGGGCCGCCGCGAAGCCCGCCCGGAGAACCCGTCAACCCTCAGA
>JAJYAR010000505.1 GCA_021779435.1 bacterium | reverse complement strand
CATTATGTCGCGATGTCGCTTGATACCGCCAGCCGTCTGCCCCTTCATGTTCAGATCGAGGACGTGCTGACCGCGCGCATCGCCAGCGGCGCGTTGTCGGCGGGGAGCCAACTTCCCTCGGAAGAAAGCCTGACCGCCGCGTTCAACGTAAGCCGCACCACGATCAGGACAACGATTCAGAACCTCGTCCGGCGCGGCCTGATCGAAATCCGGCGCGGCAAGGGAACCTTCGTCGCGCAACCGAAGCTCACGCAGGAGCTGATGGAGCTGACCGGCTTTGTCGAGGACATGCGGGCGCTTGGGCGCCACGCGACGGCGCGAGTGCTGGAGACGAGGATCGTCCCGGCCAGCGACACGGTGGCGCGGCAACTCGCGCTGCCGGTCGGGGCGGATGTGGTGCGCATCCACCGCGTCCGTCTGGCGGACGGCATGCCGCTGTCATTCGATGAAACCTATTTGCCGATGGAATTGGGCCAGGGAATCATGGCCGACGACCTCGCGGCGGAGCCGATCTTCGCCCTGCTCGAGCAAAAATACCGCACGCCGTTGCTGGAGGCCGACTACCAGCTGGAGGCCACCGTCGCCGACGCGGCCGTGGCGCGGGCGCTCGGGGTGTCGGTCGGCGGTCCGATTTTCCTGATCGAGCGCACGTCCTATTCGGTGGGGCATCGGCCGGTCGATTACGAGAAGCTCCACTACAGGGGCGATTGCATCCGTTTCCGCACCCGGCTGGCGCGGCGCGCGGCGGTGGGCACGGAGGGGGGCTGAGATGGCCGTCGGCACGATCCTTTGGCTCGTCGGCGTCTCGGCCGGCGCGAGCGCGCTTGGCGGCATGTTGGGTATGGCCAGCGGCATATTCATCGTGCCGATCCTGACGATGTTCACCGGCATCGACATTCACGCGGCAATCGGCGCGAGCATCGTTTCAGTGATCGCGTGCTCCTGCGGCGGCGCCGCGCCGTTTCTCAGGGGCGGGTTCACCAACATCCGGCTGGCGATCGTCCTGGAAACCGCGACGACGTTCGGCGCGCTGACGGGCGTCCTGCTCTCCGGGATCGTGCCGGTGCCGGTCCTGTACGGCATCTTCGCGGCGGTGCTGCTGCTCTCGGCCAGGCAAATGCTCGCCCGCCGCCGCGATCCGATGGCCCCCCCCCTCGCAATCGTCGAAGGCGGGTGGCGACGACAACTGGATTCCAGCTATCCCGACCACGCGCGCGGAGGCGCGATCTCGTACCGGGTTCAGCGTCTCCCGCTGGGCCTCGCGCTGATGTATGGTGCTGGGCTGATTTCGGCCTTGTTGGGCATCGGCAGCGGCGTGCTGAAAATCCCGGCCATGGACACCGCGCTGCGGCTGCCGATCAAGGTCTCGTCCGCGACCTCGAACTTCATGATCGGAGTCACCGCCGCCGCGAGCGCCGGGGCCTATTTCGTGCGCGGCGACATCTCCCCCGCGATCGCCGGGCCGGTCGCCCTGGGGTCGGTCGTGGGCGCGATCCTGGGCGCGCGGGTGCTGATGGCGATTTCGGGCGAGGCCATCCGGCTGTTGTTTGTCGTGGTGCTCGTCGCACTGGCGGGACAGATGCTGCTCAGCGCATTCGGTGTCCATCTGGCGATGGGCACGTCATGATTCGCGTCGGGAGCCAAAAGCCCGCCTTGCTCGATCTCCGGCTCGCGCGACTGCTGAGCCTTGGGACGTGGCTTGCCACGGCGATCATCGCGGTCGGGCTGACATTGCCGCTCATCGCCCGGACGCTTGTGATCGGCCCGGCTTGGCTCGTCACGATCGGCATCGGCGGTATCATTCTCTTGCCGGTGCTGCGCGTCCTGGTGATGTGCGTGGCGTTTTTTCGCGCCCGGGAATTCGTGTTCGCAGCGGTCGCGGCGCTCGTGCTGACCATCATCGCCGTGGCCTTCGTCGTCGGCGGGGGCATTTCCTGAGCGGGGGACGGTTGCGCCCGCCCGCCCCCTACGCCGCCAGCCGCTCGATGATCGCCGGGATCGACGGCACCCGCCCGGCTGGCCCCATCGCGGCGAGGGTGGGCGTGGAGCGGAAAATCCGGCTTGCGGCGGCCTCCACTTCGGCGATCGTCACGGCATTGATCCGCCCCACCGTCTCGGCGGTCGGGATCACGCGGCCGAACACCTGGATTTGCCGCGCCAGTTGCTCGCACCGGCTGCCGGTGCTCTCCAGCGACATCAGCAGCCCGGCCTTCACCTGCGCGCGCGCCCGGTTCAGTTCCGCCTCGGTCACGTCGTGCTGGACCTTGCGCAGTTCCTCCACCGTCACCGGCATCAGCTCCGCCGCCTCGCTCTCGCCCGTGCCGGCATAAATGCCGAACAACCCGCCATCCATCGCCGGCGCGGTGAACGAATAGACCGAGTACACAAGGCCGCGCTTCTCCCGCACCTCCTGGAACAGACGCGAGGACATGCCGCCGCCGAGCAGCGTCGATAGCAGCATGGTCGGGTAGTAGTCCGGGTGCGCGTAGGCGACCGAGGGGAAGCCGAGCACGATATGCACCTGATCGAGGTCGCGTTCCTCCCGGAACTCGCCGCCCTCGTACAGCCCAGGCTCGATCGCCGGCACTTTTTCGGTCGGCAGATCGGCAAAATGCCGCTGCACGAGGTCCAGGATCTGGTCGTGCTGCAAA
>JAJYAR010000046.1 GCA_021779435.1 bacterium | reverse complement strand
TCCTCCTCGCGGACATACTGGAGATAGGTGGTCAGTGCGCGCATCTGGTCGAGCGAGCGGCGGAGCTTGTCCTCCGCGCGCTGCCGCTCGCGCCGGTCGGCGAACTCGCGCAAGGCACGCTGCACCGCCGGGCCGAGCCGCCCGAGCCGGGTCTTGAGAACGTAATCGGTCGCGCCGTTCTTGAGCGTTTCGATGGCGACTTCCTCGCCCATCGTGCCGGTGACGAAGATGAACGGCGTGTTGGGCGCCCTCCGCTTGGCGATCTCGAGCGCCGCGTAGCCGTCGAACGAGGGCAGGGCGTAATCGGACAGGATCATGTCGGGGACGCCCGCATCGAGACGTTCCTCGAAAGCCTCGCGGGTCTCCACCCGGGTGATCGTGAACCGCAGGCCGCTTTCCCTCAGAAAGTGTTCAACCAGTTCGGCGTGAGGCTCGTTGTCTTCGAGCAGCAGGATCTCGAGCTCGCGGCCCGGTGCCGGTGCTTCGGGAGGCGGCGCGGAAGTTGGCGGCGAGGGGAAAGGGTTCATTGCGAGGCGTGCAAGGAGTTGAAGCGACGCGGCCGGGCCGGTGGTGGAACTCCGCACTGGGCGCGAGGCGTTGACCCCACAACGAGGCGGAGGTTGCGGAAATTTCCGATAACCGCGCCATCCACCGGCCCGGCGTGCACCCCGCGTGCGCAGCGTGGATTTGCCACGGGCGAAGCCGCTCATGGCGGCCCGGTGCGCGGGAGCGAGAACGAGAACAGCGCACCCTGGCCGGGTGAGCTCTCGGCCCAGATGCGCCCTCCGTGTCGCTGGAGGATCCGGCGCGTCTTCGCCAGGCCCACCCCGGTGCCCGGAAAGTCGGTCGGCGCATGGAGCCGCTGAAACACACCGAACAACCTCGAGGCGTACTTCATGTCGAAGCCGGCTCCATTGTCCCGGATGAAGACGACGTCCTCGTTGTCGCCGCGGATCGCTCCGATCTCGATCCGCGCGTCCGGACGCTTTGAGGTGAACTTCAGCGCGTTCGAGAGCAGATTGACGAAGACCTGCCGCATGAGGATCGGGTCGGCGCTCGCGTCCGGAAGCTGCCCCACGACCCAATTCACCGGACGTCCCTGCCACTGAGCCATGAGCTCGTTCTGAACCTCCCTGGCGATGTCGCCGAGGTTGACGCGCACCTTGTGCATCTCCGCGCGACCGATCCGCGAGAGCGTGAGCAGGTCGGCGATCATCCGGCCCATGTGCTCCGTCGAGTTCGAAATCGTGTCCAGGTGACGGCGGCTGCGGTCGTCGAGGTGTGTTCCGAGGTCGGATTTCAGCATGTCGACGAACCCCGCGATATGGATGAGCGGCGCGCGCAAGTCGTGGGAGATCGAATACGAGAAGGCCTCGATCTCGTTGTACGCGGCCTGCAACTCGGCGGTGCGTTCCTGGACCTGTTGCTCGAGCGCGCTGTTCAGGCGCCGGATCTCGTCCTCGGCGTTCTTCCGCTTGGTCACATCCCGCGCGATGGTCGAGAAGCCGGTCAGCTTCCCGGCCTCGTCTCGCAACGCGGTGATCAGCAGGCTCGCCCAGAACTGCGAACTGTTCTTCCGGACGAGCCCGTGCTCGTCCTGGTAGCGTCCCTCCGTCGTCGCAACCGCGAGCGCCTGGTCGGGCTTCCTGCGCTCGGCGTCCTCGGCGCTGTAGAAACGATGAAAGCGCCGGCCGATGATCTCCTGCGCGCGGTAGCCGTGCAGCCGCTCGGCACCGGCATTCCACGTCGTCACGCGGCCGTGGGTGTCGAGCATGTAGATCGCGTAGTCCTCGACGCCCTCGACGAGCAGCCGGAAGCGTTCCTCGCTCTTTCGCAGCGCCTCCTCCGTGCGCCGCCGCTCGGTGATGTCCCGTATGAAACTGGTGAACACCATCTCGTCGCCGGCGACGATGTGGGTGATCGTGAGTTCGACGGGAAACTCGGCGCCGTTCGCCCGCAGCGCCATCAGCTCCATGCGTTGTCCCAGAAGCCTCCCGCGCCCCGTCTGAAGGTAGCGCGGCAGTCCCTTGCGGGTGAGTTCCTCGTTTGATTGCGGCGAGATCAGGTCGGCGAACGCCCGGCCAAGCGCAAGCTCCCGGCTGTAGCCGAACGTCTGGCCGGCCGCAGGGTTCCACTCGATGATCTTGCCGCCGGAATCGATCGTGACGACCGCGTCGAGAGCGGACTCCAGGATGGCCGATTTGCGCGCCTCGCTCCGGCGCAGCGCCTCCTCCGCCTGTTTGCGATCCGTGATGTCCCTCATGAACGCGGTGTAGAACGGCGGATCGGTGATCGTGATTTCGGTGATCGCGATTTCGATCGGGAACTCCCGGCCGTCCGCCCTGCGCGCCACCAGTTCGATCGGACGGCCAAGCATGCTCGCCGGCGCGGTTCCGAGGATGTCCGCGAGCCCGGGCAGGTGCTTCTCGGGCTTTTTCGGCGGCGCGATGAGTGATTCCAGCGTCGTTCCGAGCGCCTGGTCCCGACGGTAGCCGAAGATCCGTTCGGCGGCTCCGTTCCACTCGCGGACGATCCCCTTGGCGTCCAGCCCGACGATCGCCTCGAGCGAGGTTTCGAGAATCGCCGTCTTGCGCGCCTCGCTTTCGAGAAGGGCGGTTGCCGCCCGCTTGGGGGCCGACAGGTCGTGGACGATGATCTGCACGGCCGGGGCATCCTGAAACGTCATCCGCGTGGCGCCCATTTCGACGCTCACCTCCGTGCCATCGAGCCGCACCACCGTTTCCTCGACGAAGGCGGCGGATCCGGCCGCGTCGGCACCGCCTGATCCGGCCTTGCCGGGACGCAGCCGGCGAAGGCGGTCGGCGACCGCCTCCCGCGATTCGGCCGCGATGAGCTCGATGAAACGCTTCCCGACCAGCTGCTCGGCCTCCGACGCTCCGAGGAGTCGCATGGCCGCGGAATTCACGAAGGCGATCTCGTCCTCGTGGAGCACGATCAGCGCGTCCGGACACAACTCGACAAGCCGGCGGTACCGCTCCTCGCTCTTGCGGAGAGCCTCCTGCGCGCGCATCCGCTCGGTCGCGTCGCGCAGCACCTGCGTGAAGCCGCGCAGGGCGGCGGCCTCGTCCCGCAGCGCGCGTATGTCGACATGGGCCCAGAACGTCTCGTCGGCCTTGCGAAGCCGCCAATGCTCCTCCTGAAACCTTCCCTCGGCGGAGGCGATTCTGAGGTCGTTCTCGGGCTTGCCGGCATCGCGGTCCGCAGGCCTGTAGAAGCGCCGGAAGTGCTCGCCCAGAACCTCGGAGGATTTGTACCCGAGCACCATTTCCGCGCCGGAGTTCCAGCTCGAGATGCGGCCGTCGGGATCGAGCATGCAGATCGCGTAATCCCTGACACCGCTCACGAGCAGCCGGAAACGCTCCTCGCTCACCCGCAGTTCCTTTTCCGCCTGTCGTCGCTTGCTGCGCTCCGCCGCGAGGCGCAGTGCGCGCTCCATCGCGGGCACCAGGCTCGACATGCGCGTCTTCAGCACGTAGTCCGCGGCGCCGCCCCGCAGCGACTCGATCGCGAGTTCCTCGCCCATGGAGCCCGTGACGAAGATGAAGGGGATCTCCGGGCATTTCGTCCGAGCGAGAGCGAGGGCGGAGAATCCATCGAAGGCGGGCAGACCGTGGTCGGAAAGGATGACATCCGGCGGCTCCTGCTCGAGTTCACGTGCGAACTCCTCCCGCGTCTCGACGCGTTTCACCTGGAACGCGATGCCGGCCTCGCGCAGCTCATGGTCGATGAGCGTGACATCAGCCGGAACATCTTCGAGCACGAGAATACGAAGTTCCTTCTTCACGTGAAAATGGGGCGTTTCGCGCCACCGGAGGGGCCCGGGGGGCGGTTTTTGCACAGTGTAGGGCACTCCCCGGCGGTCCGGCGGTGGGTGTACACCTGAATCGCGACGGGCGCCGTACCCACTGGGTGTGGGGGCTGGCTGCCCGAGGCCGGCAACCGGAACCGGGACTGCAGGCGCGGCACGCGGGGACGGACCGCCGGGCCGGGCGACGCGTCTCCTGGGGACAAAGGATCGATGCCAGATCGTCCGGCCCGGATACGGTGCGGCCCGGGTCGCATCGTATCCGCGAGGCGGTTGCACGCGGCATCGCCCCTGGCGTCCATGGCGGGATGAGGCGGGCCGGCGTTCATTGCCACAAGTGAACGCCATGCGGAGACATTTCAACATGGGGCATGTCCCCTCTCGTTCGCACGGGCACGGTCCAGCCCGCATCGGCAGTGGGGCCCACACCCACTACTGAGCGGATTCGCCGCAAACTAGACTCTGCGCGATGGTCCGAGACACGACATCCGATGCCGGTTGTGGCGCAGTCTGCCATGCGCTTTCGCCGATGCAGCTGGGCATGCTGTTCAACAGCGTGGACAACGCGGGGCCGGGCGTGGATGTCGAGCAGGTCGTGTGCGAGATGCATCACGATGTGAGCGCCCCGGAGTTCGCGCATGCGTGGCGGGTCGCGATCGCGCGGCACGAGCCGCTTCGCACGTCCTTTGTCTGGGAGGACGGCCACGAGCCGGGCTGTTTCGTCGAGCCTCCGGAGAAGGTCGAGCTGCCGATCCGCGTGCTCCACTGCCGTGAAGCCGATGCGCCGGCCCTCATCGAGCACTACCTCGCAGCGGACCGTCGCGCCGGCTTCGCGACACTCAACGCCCCGCTGATCCGGTTCGCGTTGTTCATCGCGGACGACGGGCACGCCTGGTTCGTGTTCACGTATCACCACCTCGTCCTCGACACCCGGGGCATGCTCGCGCTGTTCAGGGAAGTCCTGGATCTGCATGACTCGCTCGCCGTCGGCCGGATGCCGGAGCTGGCGCCCGTGCATCCCTATCGCGGCTACCTCGGCTGGCTGCAAAGCCTCGACCTGCATCGCGCGGAGTCCTTCTGGCGGGGCTGTTTCGAGGGCCTGCATGCGCCGACGCAGCTCCCGCTGCCCGCGCCCCTGGAGATTCCAGCGGATGCGCGCGATGCGGCGGGGGAGGTCGCCACGCGATTCACCGAGGCGCAGACGGCGAAGCTGCGAGACGCCGCTCGGCGGCATGGTGTCACCCTCAACACGTTGCTGCAGGGCGCCTGGGCGATCGTGCTGAGCCGGTACACCGGCGAGGACGACGTCGTGTTCGGTGCCGTGCGCGCGTGCCGGCATGTGCCGGTCGAGGGCGCGGAGTCGATGGTGGGCATGCTCATCAACACGGTTCCGTTGCGAGTGCGGCTTTCGCCGGCGGCGGGCGTGAGTCACTGGCTGCAGGCGTTGCGCGAGCAATGGATGGCCATGCGCGATTTCGAGCACACGCCGCTGCACCTCGTCCAGGGGTGGAGCGGGTTGCCGCAGGGGCGCCCGCTTTTCGACACCCTATTCAACTACCAGGAGCCGTCCTGGATGGCCGTCCTGTCGAAGCTCGGCGGTCCGTGGTCGCAACGGCGTTTCGAGATCCGGAGCCAGCCGAACCATCCGCTCGCCCTCGACATCTACGGCGACGACGCGCTCCTGATCCGGGCGTTTCACGATCGGCGAAGGTTCGCGCCCGACGCGGTGGCAAGGTTGCTCGAGCACCTGAGGGATGTGATCGAGGCGCTCGCCGATCATCGTGTCGACGTGGTGCGCGATGTTCCCTGGCTGCCGCGGGCACAGCGCGAGAAGCTGCTCGTCGGGTTCAACCGCACGCACGCCGGGTTTTCCCGCGAAGTCTGCGTGCACAAGGTCTTCGAGGCCCGGGCCGCGGCTGCGCCGGACGCGCTCGCCGTCGCCGACGCGCGTACGACGCTCACGTACGGTGAGCTCGACCGCCGCGCCAGCCGGCTCGCCTCCCGGCTTCGGAAACTCGGCGTCGGAATCGAGTCGCGGGTCGCGGTCTGCATGACCCGCTCGACGGAGATGATCGTCGGCTGGCTGGCCGTCTTGAAGGCCGGCGCCGCATACGTCCCCCTCGATTGCGAGTATCCGGCGGACCGGCTGGCCTTCCTGCTCGCGGACTGCGGCGCCTCCGTATTGCTGGCCCAGGCCGGCGTCCGGGAGGTGGCCGGACTTCCGACGGGCGCCAGCCGGATCGACGTGGCCCCCGGCGGGGTCGGTTTCGAGGAGGAGTCCGATCTGGCTCCGGAGTCCGGTGCGACGTCGCGGAATCTCGCATACGTCATCTACACCTCCGGTTCGACCGGCCAGCCGAAGGGCGTGCAGATCGAGCATCGTTCCCTCATGAACCTGGTCGTCTGGCACCAGCGCACCTACGGGATCGGCGCCAAGGATCGCGCGACACAGCTGGCGAGCCCCGCGTTCGATGCGTCGGTGTGGGAGACGTGGCCGTACCTGACGGCCGGCGCGAGCCTTCACCTTCCCCCCGAAGACACGCGCATCTCGCCGGCGCAGCTGCTGAAGTGGCTCGAGCACGAGCGGATCACGGTCTCCTTCATGCCGACACCGCTCGCGGAGGCGGTGCTCGCGGAACCGTGGCCGGAAGCGATGTCGCTCCGCGCCCTGCTCACCGGCGGCGACCGCCTCAGGCGTCCGGCTCCGGCAACGCTCCCGTGTGCACTGTTCAACCACTATGGCCCCACCGAAGGCACCGTCGTATCCACGGCGTGCCTCGTGGCGCGCGAGAGCGGCGAGGCCCCGCCCATCGGCCGACCGATCGACAACGTCACCGCCTACGTGCTCGACCGGGCGGGCCGTACCGTGCCCGTGGGCGTGCCCGGCGAATTGTACATCGGCGGCGAGAGCCTGGCGCGTGGCTATCTTGGCCGGCCTGACCTCACCGCGGAAAAGTTCGTCCGCAACCCGTTCGCCCGCCCGGCACGGCGTCAGCCAACAGATGACGTTGCAGCAGCCGTCTCCTCTGCGCCTGGGTATTCTCATCTATTGGATGAGACTCTGCTGGTGGACCGGCCGGAATTTCTCCGCGCGCGGGGAGCCGGCCTGGACACGGTCGCTGCGGGGGGCGCGGAAGGCGCGGTGCGCGATGATGCGGGCGCGAGCGTCGGGGGAAGCGGCGGCCCGGTCATGTACCGGACCGGTGACCTCGTGCGCTGGCGCGCGGACGGCCAGCTGGAGTTTCTCGGTCGGCTTGACGACCAGGTGAAGATTCGCGGCTGCAGGATTGAACTCGGCGAGATTGACGCCGCCCTGCAGCGGCATCCCGACGTTCGCGAGGCGGTCGTGCTGGCGCATCATGATTCGCGCGGACAGACCCAGCTCGCCGGCTACGTCGTCGGCCGGTCGGGCGCCGCGCCGCGCGGACCGGAACTCGTGGAATTCCTGCGCGGGCAGCTGCCTTCCTACATGGTGCCGCCGGTCATTTTCGTCGTCGACGCGTGGCCGCTGACCCCGAATGGGAAGGTCGACCGTGCCGCGCTGGCCGCGGTCGGGGCACAGCAGCCGGTGGAGAAGGAATTCGCGGGACCGCGTTCGGAGGACGAACGCGCTGTCGCGAAGGCGTGGTCGGATGTGCTCGGCCGTGAGCGCGTCGGCGTGCAGGACAATTTCTTCGATCTGGGAGGGCACTCGCTCCTCGCGGCGCAGGCGATCACGAGAATCAACGCCGCGCTCGGCACCTCCGTGTCGGTCCGCGTTCTGTTCGACCACCCCACGATGGCCGATCTCGCCAGCGCGATCCGGAGCACCGGTGCAATTGTGCTCCCGAAGCCGCCGGCACTCCGGTCGAAACGGCGCCCGGCCGGGGCGTATCCAGAAATCGAACTGGCCCAACCGAGCTGAACCACATGCCCACTTCACCCCTTTTCGACACTGCCATACCCCGTGTTTCTCTGCCGCCGGACGCCGGGCACGAGGGCGAGCTCATTCCCGCTTCCTCCGGGCAGCGGCGGCTGTGGTTCCTCGAACAGATGGAGCCCGGCACTCCGCTGTACAACATCCCCTATCTCGTGCGGCTGAGCGGACACCTGGACAAGGAGGCTCTCGACAAGTCGCTCGCGGCGCTCGTCGAAAGGCACGAGACGCTGCGCACGAACTTCGTCGCGGTCGGTTCGGAACCCAGGCAGCTGGTCCGCTCTGCGTCGTCGATCGACGTGCCCCTCACCGACCTGACGGCGCTCCCCGAAGGCGAACGCGAGGCCGAGCTGCGCCGGCTCACCTCCGCCGAGGCGCGCAAGCCCATCGACCTGGCCCGCGATCTGATGCTTCGCGTCAGGCTGTACCGGCTTTCCGCCACCGAGCACGCGTTGATGCTCGTGATGCACCACATCGCATCGGACGGCTGGTCGATGGCGGTCCTCTATCGGGAACTCGGCTCCTGTTACGAGGCGTTCAGCGGGGGGCGTCACCCGCAACTAGCCCCGCTGCCGGTCCAATACGGGGACTTCGCGCAATGGCAGGAGGAATACCTCCAGGGCGAGACGCTGAACCGGCTCGTCGAGTTCTGGAAGAAGACGATGAACGGTGCCCCGGCGCTGCTGGAGCTGCCCGCCGACCATCCGCGGCCCCCCGTGCAATCGCACCGCGGCGACAGCCTCGACGTTCGCATTCCCGGCGGATTGATCGCGAAGCTCCGGCAGCTTTCGGGCCGGAACCGTGTGACGCTGTTCATGGCCCTCCTCGCCGGCTTCGAGGTTCTCGTCCATCGCTACACGGGGCAGACGGACATCGTGCTCGGCTCGCCGCTGGCGGGCCGCGACGCCGCGGAGACCGAGGGGCTCATCGGATTCTTCATCAACACGCTCGCGCTCAGGACCGACCTCGGCGGCGACCCGGCGGTCACGGAACTCCTCGAGCGGGTTCGGAACGTCACTCTCTCGGCGTACGAGCACCGCGACATGCCGTATGAGAAGCTCGTCGAGGAGCTGCAGCCGCAGCGCAACCTGAGCTTCGATCCGATCTGCCAGATCTTCTTCATGCTGCAGAACGTGCCGACGGCGCCGCTGACGCTCCCCGGCATCAAGCTGAGCGTCGAGCCGGTGTACACAGGGACCTCGAAAGCGGACCTCACGATCTGGGCGATCGAGCAGCCGGACCACCTCGGCGTGACCGTCGAGTACAGCACCGATCTTTTCGAGCGCCCGACGATCGAGCGCATGATGGGGCACTACGTCGCGATCCTGGAGGGCATGGTCGCGCAGCCGGAGCAGAGGATTTCGCGGCTGCCGCTCCTCACCGAAGCCGAGACGGGGTTGATCCTCGGCGAGTGGAACGCGACCACGGCGGCGTATCCGAAAGACCGGACGATTCACGCGTTGTTTTCCGAGCAGGCGGCCCGGACGCCGGATGCGGTCGCGGTGGTGTTCGAGGACTCAGAGCTGACCTACGCGCAACTCGATGCCCGCGCAGAGCGGCTCGCGGCGACGCTGCGCGCGCAGGGCGCGGCCGCCGGCGTGCTCATTGGGATCTGCGTTGAACGCTCGCTCGAGATGATGATCGGGCTCCTGGGCATCCTGAAGGCGGGCGCGGCGTATGTCCCGCTGGACCCGGCGTTCCCGAAGGAGCGGCTCGCGTACATGTTGAAGGACTCGCGCGCCCCGGTGCTCGTCACCCAGCGGAGCATGCTGGACCGGCTGCCTGCGCACGACGCCGCGGTCGTCTGCATTGACGAAGACGAGCGCGTTGCCGTGAACGGGGTCGGGACTGCGGGCGCCCGGCCGGCCGCTCCCAACGGGTCCCGGACGTCCGATGCCTCCTCGCTCGCGTACGTCCTCTACACCTCGGGTTCGACGGGGAATCCGAAGGGCGTGATGGTCACGCACCGGAACGTGGTGAGTTTCTTCGCGGGCATGGACCGCGTCATCGGCACCGAGCCGGGCGTGTGGCTCGCCGTCACGAGCATCTCGTTCGACATCTCGGGGCTCGAACTCTTCTGGACGCTCACGCGCGGCTTCAAGGTCGTGATCCTATCTGAAACCGCACGCATGCCCGGCGCGGGTTCAGCGGAGGCAGGCGTCCGCCCCGCGCGAAAGCCGCTCGATTTCAGCCTGTTCTATTTTGGAAATGAAACGGAGTCCGCCGAGGGCGGCCGTTACAGGCTGACGCTCGACGGCGCCCGGTTCGCCGACAGCCATGGCTTCAAGGCCGTCTGGACCCCCGAGCGTCACTTCCACGGCTTTGGCGGCCTCTATCCGAATCCGGCAGTCCTGGGTGCGGCGATCGCCGCGACGACCGGGAAAGTCGAGATTCGCGCCGGAAGCGTCGTGTTGCCGCTGCACAGCCCGTTGCGCGTCGCCGAGGAGTGGTCGGTCGTCGACAATCTCTCCAACGGCCGCGTCGGAATCTCGGTTGCGTCGGGCTGGCACGACCGCGATTTCGCGCTCGCACCGGCGAATTTTGGCGACCGGAAGGCGGTCATGCGGCGCGACATCGAGACCGTCCGCCGGCTCTGGGCCGGCGAGGCGATGGAGTTTCCCGGCGGCCGGGGAAACCCGGTCACGGTGCGCGTCTTCCCGAAACCTGTTCAGCGCGAGCTTCCGATCTGGGTGACGGCGGCGGGCAATCCGGAGACATTTCGCCTGGCGGGCGAGGTGGGGGCGAATGTCCTCACGCACTTCCTCGGACAGGAACCGGAGGAGCTTGCGCGCAAGATCGTGATCTACCGCGAAGCGCGCCGGGCCGCGGGTCATCCGGGCGACGGATGCGTGTCCGTGGCCCTGCACACCTTTGTCGGCGAGAACCTCGACGAAGTGCGCGCCCTTGTTCACGACCCGCTCTGCCGTTACCTGCGCGAGTCCGTCGAGCTGCTGCGCGAACTCTCGCAGGGGCTCTATCCCGGAGCCGAGGTGACCCGGCTCTCGGAGGAGGAGACACAGGCGGTCGTGGAGTATTCATTCAACCGGTACTTCGCGGCCTGCGGACTTCTCGGCACGGCCGAGACCTGCCGTCGCACGCTGGGGCGGCTGGCCGACATCGGCGTCGACGACATCGCCTGCCTCATCGACTTCGGCGTCGAACCACAGGCTGTCCTCGCAGGTCTGGAGCGCCTGGATCGTATCCGCTCGGAGTGGGAGAGCGTGCATGGCAGGCGGACCGCGCAATCCGGCTCGATGCGCGCGAGCCGGGGCGGGACCGCGGCGGCGGGATCCTCGTACTCGCTGCCGGGGCAGATCGCCGCGCATGGTGTCACGCACCTGCAATGCACGCCCTCGCACGCCCGGGTCCTCACGCAGGATCCCGAGTCGCTCGAGGCGCTGCGCTCGATTCGGAAACTTCTCGTCGGCGGCGAGGCGTTGCCCACCGGGCTCGCGGAGGAACTCCTGCGCATCGTTCCCGGAGAGGTCGTCAACATG
>JAJYAR010000504.1 GCA_021779435.1 bacterium | reverse complement strand
CAGTTCTTCGCGGCGTATGCGGCGTACGGCTACTACCTCAAGAAGGTCGACATGCGGAAGGAGGCGGCCGCAATGCTCTTCAAGGCGAACTCCCTGGATCCCAACATTCCGCTGGTCAAAAACGAGATCGGCAATCTTCTCGCCGAAGACGGCAAGCCCATCGAGGCGGCCGCGTATTTCCTCGCCGCAATCAAGCTGGCCCCGAACGAACCTCTCTACCACTACCAACTTGGGACGCTGCTGACCGAAGCTCGCGACACCTTCCTGAAAAGCGGCGAGTGGACCCGGCCGGGGATCGACAACAGCATGCACCAGGCCTTCAAGCGCGCCGCGGAACTGGCGCCCGATCGTTTCGAGTTCACCTACCGGTTCGCCGAATCGTTCTATGACCTGGAGAACCCGGACTGGGATGCCGCGCTCAAAGCCTGGACAGGCCTGGAGGAGAAGGCGCAGACCGAAATCGAGCGCCAGACGATGCGTCTCCACAAGGCGAACATCTACCTGAAGATCGGCAAGATCGAGCAGGCGAAGGCGCTCCTCGCAACCGTCGACGATCCGAAGCTGCAGGTGCAGAAGGACCGGCTGCTCCCGCTGCTCAAGGGCGGCGACGCGCTGAAGAAGTGATGCAGTGGCGGGGAGCACCGGCCGCCGGCCCGCTCGGAGACACCTCCAGAGCCTCCGCCCTCCCCTGTTAAGACAGATCCGTCCCAGGGTCTCACGCGGTTCATGCATCCGGGACGACGCATCCGCCGGGCATGTTCAAGTGGCTTGGTTCGAACCGGCATGCGTGATTACGAACCGGATGCGCGATAATCTGCCGCTTGCCGCAGCGAAGCGCAGTCGTTTCACTCGACGGCAAATGTCTCCTTATGTCCGCGCCCGAAAGCTGATCGACGAGGCCCATGCGGCCGACCCGACAAAGACGGGCGACGGGCGCCCTGCGGAACTGGTGTACGGTGAAAGGATGGATCTCTGGCTGTCACGGCTGGTGCCCGACGCGTCCGCGTTGCTGCGGTTGGCCGCCCGCGCACAGCATCTCGAACGCTGGATGACGCCCCGGTCGACCTTCCCGATGGACAAGGCCGGCTACCATGCCTGGAGACGCCAGCTGTACACAAAACAGGCGGAGCGTGCCCGCGAGCTGCTGCTGAATGCGGGGGTGCCGGAAGCGGAGGCCGCGGAAGCGGCAACGTGGATTTCGAAGTCGGAGCTGAACACCAACCCGGGAACGCAGGCCCTCGAAGACGCCGCATGCCTGGTGTTTCTCGAGTCAGAGATCCAGGCCTTTGCCGCCAGCCACGCGGACTATCCGGAGGAGAAGTTCGTCGAGATCCTGCGCAAGACCTGGCGAAAGATGACGCCTCGCGCCCGGGAACTTGCGCTGGCGCTCGACCTCCCTGCCCCGACGGCCGCACTCGTCCGTGCCGCGGTGGCCGGAGTGGCCCCTGTTCGGTAACTCATGCCCACCGGCACGTTCCTGCTCCCGGTCTGGTTCGATCTGGTCGCGACCTTCGCGTTCGCACTGACGGGCGCGCTGGCGGGTGTGAAACGTGGATACGACATTGTCGGGGTGTTTTTCCTCGCGCTGGCCTGTGGCATCGGCGGGGGGCTCATCCGAGACGGCGTGTTCCTTCCAAATGCCGGCGCCACTCCGCTGCTGACGGATCCCCGGTACATGGAGGTGATCGCGCTGGCCACGCTCTGCGGCGCGCTGTTTGCGAAGCACGTCAAACGCTTCCGGCGGACGATCGAGTTCATCGATGCACTGGGACTCGGCGGCTATGCGGCGTTCGGCACGCAGAAGGCACTCCAGGCGGGGCTCGCCGCGCCGGCAGCCGTGCTCGTGGGCGTCGTCAACGCCGTGGGTGGCGGACTTCTCCGCGACATCATCACCCGGCTCGAACCGCTGGTGTTCAAGCCCGGCGAGTTCTACGTGCTCACGGCCTTCGCGGGAGCAGTGACGTTTGTCTTCCTGACGGCGCAGTGCGGTTTCGCGGCAACGCCGTCGGCGATCGCTGCGGTGGCGCTGACAACGGCGTTCCGCGTCCTGACGATCGTCTTCAACTGGCGGACCTCTCCCGTCGGCCGACCCGAGGAGCAGGACCTCACGCCGTAGGTTTTCGCGGCGCGATGATTCGTCCCATTTGCGGGAAGCCGTTTTCCCGTGAACGCACGCGCGGGAGGTCCCCCCGGCACGGCCCGGTTGCTCAAGTCGCTCGTGCCCAACGTGCACACGCGTTCGGAGCCGGTGGCACGAGCATTGCGATAGCACACGATCGCTGAGGTCGCGCGTTGCCCTCGGCCGAACCACTCGACACAACCTTTCCGACACCCCTTCATGCCCGAAGTCGCCCCACGCCTCCTCATCGCTGATGACCAGCCGGATGTCCTCGAAGCCCTGAGGCTGCTCCTCAAGGCGGAGGGGTACGCAATCGAGACGGTGAAGTCGCCGGCGGCCGTGACGAAGGCCGTCGAGGCCCGGGACTACGCGCTGGTGTTGATGGACCTGAATTATGCCCGTGACACGACGAGCGGTCAGGAAGGCCTGGAACTCCTGCAAAAGCTCCAGTCGATCGACCCGACGTTGCCCGTGGTCGTCATGACGGCGTGGGCGAGCGTGGATCTCGCGGTGGAAGCGATGCGCCGCGGAGC
>JAJYAR010000503.1:1025-2665 GCA_021779435.1 bacterium | reverse complement strand
CACGTGAGGGGACCCTCCATCGCATCCTCGACACGGAGCTTCGTCCGGTCGCGATGCCCCGGGAGGGGATCCTCCTGACGGACTACCTCGCGGAACGGCTCGGGCTGCGCATCGGGGACCGGGTGACGGTGGAGGTGCTGGAGGGGACCCGCGCCGTGCGTGAAGTGCCGGTGGCGGGGCTCGTGGGGGAATTTTTCGGCGTCAACGCCTACATGGACCTTCACGCCCTGAACCGGCTGCTGGGGGAGGGGAACGCGATCTCGGGGGCGTTCCTTTCCGCCGACCGGGAGGACCGGCAAACGGTGTACGATGCCCTCAAGGGGATGCCCGGCGTGGCAGGGACGGTGGTGCGCGAGGACGCCATTCGCAGCTTCTACGAGTCCATGGGGGGGACGCTGCTCGTGTTCACTTTCGTCATCACGCTCCTGGCAGGGAGCGTCGCGTTCGGGGTGGTGTACAACAGCGCCCGCATCGCGCTGTCCGAACGCAGCCGGGAGCTGGCGAGTCTCCGCGTGCTCGGGTTCACCCGGGGAGAGATCTCCTACATCCTCCTGGGGGAGCTCGGCCTGCTGACCTTCGCCGGGATTCCATTGGGGTTCCTCATCGCAGGGGGGATGACCGCGTACATCGCGGAACGGATGAAATCGGACCTCTACCGTGTCCCGATGGTGATGGAAGGATCCAGCTACGGGTTCGCCGCCGCGGTCGTGATCGTGTCGGCGCTTCTGTCCGGCCTGCTGGTGCGCCGCCGCCTCGACCGTCTCGACCTGGTGGCGGTCCTGAAAACGAGGGAGTGACACGCCATGCCGTGGCGCCAGCGCATCCTCCTTACCGTGCTGCTGCTCCTCGTGGTCCTGGCCGTCCTTTGGGCGTTCCTGCCGCGCCCCGTCCCCGTCGAGACGGCGAAGGTTTCCCGGGGTCCGCTTCGGGTAACCGTCGAGGAAGAGGGGAAGACGCGGCTGCGGGACCGGTTCGTCGTCTCCGCTCCCGTGTCCGGGTACGTGAGGCGGGTGGATCTCGAGGTGGGCGACTCCGTGAAGCGCGGGCAGGCCGTTGCCGGGATCGAGCCGATGCGGGTGGAAGGGCTCGATCCCCGTGCGCGTGCCGCAGCGCAGGCGCGCGTTTCGACGGCCGAGGCGGCGATGCGTGGGGCGGAGGAGCGGGTGCGGGAGGCCGCGGCGGCCGACGAGTACGCATCCGCGCGTCTCGAACGGACTCGCCGGCTGGCCGAAGCCGGGCTTTCCACGAAGGATGTGCTGGAGCAGGCGGCGTCGGAGGCCAGGCGCGCAAGCGCGGCGACGCGGTCGGCCGGCGAGACCGCCGATGCGGCGCGGCACGAGGTGGATGGCGCGAAAGCGGCGCTGACGCGGGCGGGGGCCTCCGGCGGGCGGCTCGCCGACCGGGTGACGGTCCGGTCCCCGGCGGACGGGGTGGTGCTGGCGGTGCACCGCGAAAGCGAGGGAGTGGTGGCGGCGGGGACGCCGCTGCTGGAAGTTGGAGATCCCGGCCGCCTGGAAGTGGAGGTCGACGTCCTTTCGGCGGACGCCGTGCGGATCCGCCCCGGAACCCCGGTCCGCTTCGAGCGATGGGGCGGGGACGTTCCCCTGGAGGGAAAAGTCCGCGTCGTGGAGCCGGTGGGG
>JAJYAR010000503.1:0-1015 GCA_021779435.1 bacterium | reverse complement strand
ATCGTGGATATCACCTCCCCGCCGGAGGTCCGGAAGCGGATCGGCAATGCATACCGGCTCGAGGCGAGCTTCATCCTCTGGGAGGAGAAGGAGGTTCTGCAGGTGCCGGAGGGCGCGCTCTTCCGGTCCGGGGACCGGTTCGCGGTCTACGTCGTGGAGAAGGGGCGTGCGAAGACAAGGACGGTAGGGATCGGCCGGCGGAACGGGCTCGCCGCCCAGGTGGTCTCGGGACTGGCGGAAGGGGAGACGGTGATCCTCCATCCGGGCGATACCGTGGCGGAGGGGAAAAAGGTGAGCGTCCGCCGCACGGCTACCCCCCCGCGAGCTTCGCAATGAAGCCGCGGCGGGAAAGCTCGGCCACGATCGCCGCCCGGTGGTCTCACTGGATCTCGATCGTGCCGTCCTTTGCCGTTCCTCCGGTGCCGCATCTTCGCTTCAGTTCCGATGCGAGATTCCGGAGCGCATCGCCTCCGAGCGGGACGCCCGACACGGTGGTCACGGTCTTTCCCCCGCGGCCTTTCGTTTCCCTGCGGACACGGACGATCCCGTCCCCCGCGAATGCCGGTTCGTTTTTTCCGCAGGAGCATTTCGCGACGGGCAGGCGGCACTTGGGGCAGACGAGCCCCCGCTCCGTGGAGTAGACCATCACCGGATCGTCACGCCGTTCCGCCACGTCGCATCCTCCTTGCGGCCGATACGGTATTCTACAACACGAAACCCGGGTGCCCCGGGTGGAATCCTGTAGGGGAAACGACAACAAACCGGGAGGTGGCATGCGATGAACCTCGGAGAGCTCGCGGAAACGGCGCGATACCTCGTCTTTCCAGGGAAAGGGATCCTGGCGGCGGACGAAAGCGGCCCGACCATCGAGAAACGGTTCAAGACGATCGATGTGCCTTCCACGGAGGAGAATCGGCGGGCGTACAGGGAGATCCTCTTCACCACCCCGGGCGTCCCGGAGTTCATCAGCGGCGTGATCCTTTACGACGAGACGATCCGGCAACACGCCGCCGAC